>JARFXO010000002.1:550000-819474 GCA_029194665.1 Nitrospira sp.
GCTATCGGTCATCAGCGAGTATTTAGCCTTGGAACGTGGTCGTCCCGGATTCCCACAGGGTTTCTCGGGCCCCGTGGTACTCAGGAACTCCGTCCAGCAAGTTAGGGTCTTGTCGCCTACAGGGCTGTCACCTTCTTTGGCCGGCCTTTCCAGACCGTTTGACTAAGATCCTAATTTTTGACTTGCCGACGGCGCCGTATCGCCGTCAAACGAAGCCCTACGACACCACAGCGACAACGCACACGGGCTTGACATCACTGTGGTTTAGGCTATTCCCTTTTCGCTCGCCACTACTGGGGGAATCTCGATTGATTTCTGTTCCTGCAGGTACTGAGATGTTTCACTTCCCTGCGTGGGCTTCTCGCGTCCTATGGATTCAGACGCGGATAGGCGGCATTCATCGCCTGGGTTTCCCCATTCGGACATCCGCGGATCACGGCCTGCTTGCGGCTTCCCGCGGCTTATCGCAGCTAGCTACGTCCTTCATCGCCTGCTGATGCCAGGGCATTCACCGTACACCCTTAGTAGCTTAACAATCACTTTGCTCCTGATACACATGGTCTTTCGTCAAGACCTATTCAGTTGTCAAAGAACAACCTCGGCGCCGTTGCGCCGAGAACTGCTTAGAGGACGTTGGACAAGTCAATTCGCACTAACTCTCCGTTTACCCAACCCTCGTAGAAAATAAATTACGGTGGTAAACGGTACGCGCAAGCGCGGTTTGGTGGAGCTGGACGGAATTGAACCGACGACCCCCTGCTTGCAAAGCAGGTGCTCTCCCAACTGAGCTACAGCCCCATTCTCAACGGAAAGAGTCTGCTCCTGATACCGTGCGCGTCGCGCCCAGAAAATCAGGACTCAGATGGTGGGCCTGGATAGAGTTGAACTATCGACCCCGCGCTTATCAAGCGCGTGCTCTAACCAACTGAGCTACAGGCCCAGCTGAGTCTGAAGCGACCAGGGCCCGTATTCGACTCGATCTCTCCATAAATGCAATAATTTACCATTTGTGGAGAAGCGCCGTCTGAACCCTCACAACAATCGTATCGTGCGTATCGTGTAAGTATGTATTGAAGAGGTGGCCCTCAGCCCGAGTTTTCTGCAGAGTCATAAGACTCCTTAGAAAGGAGGTGATCCAGCCGCAGGTTCCCCTACGGCTACCTTGTTACGACTTCACCCCAATCATCGGTCATACCGTGGGCGTCTGCCTCCTTGCGGTTGGCGCCAACGACTTCAGGTACAACAAACTTTCGTGGTGTGACGGGCGGTGTGTACAAGGCCCGGGAACGTATTCACCCCGGCGTGCTGATCCGGGATTACTAGCGATTCCGCCTTCATGAGGTCGAGTTGCAGACCTCAATCTGAACTGAGGCCGGTTTTTTGCGATTGGCTCCCCCTTACGGGTTTGCAGCGCTTTGTACCGGCCATTGTAGCACGTGTGTGGCCCCAGGCATAAAGGCCATGCTGACTTGACGTCATCCCCACCTTCCTCCCCGTTCTCCTGGGCAGTCTCTCCAGAGTTCCCGGCATGACCCGTTGGTAACTGAAGACAGGGGTTGCGCTCGTTGCGGGACTTAACCCAACACCTCACGGCACGAGCTGACGACAGCCATGCAGCACCTGAGCAGGCTGGTATTGCTACCTCGTTAGGCTTTCACCCTTCTACTACCTGCATGTCCAGCCTGGGTAAGGTTCTTCGCGTTGCGTCGAATTAAACCACATGCTCCACCGCTTGTGCGGGCCCCCGTCAATTCCTTTGAGTTTCAACCTTGCGGCCGTACTTCCCAGGCGGGATACTTACTGCGTTAGCTGCGGCACCGGCGGTAACCCGCCGACACTTAGTATCCATCGTTTAAGGCGTGGACTACCAGGGTATCTAATCCTGTTTGCTCCCCACGCTTTCGAGCCTCAGCGTCAGAAATGTTCCAGAGCGCCGCCTTCGCCACCGGCCTTCCTCCCGATCTCTACGCATTTCACCGCTACACCGGGAATTCCGCGCTCCTCTCCCATCCTCTAGCCGAGCAGTCCCCTCCGCACTTTCCGGGTTAGGCCCGGAGATTTCACGGAGGGCTTACCCAACCGCCTACGCTCCCTGTACGCCCAGTAAATCCGAACAACGCTTGCCACCTTCGTATTACCGCGGCTGCTGGCACGAAGTTAGCCGTGGCTGCTTCTGCAGGTACCGTCCGAACGGTTACCCGTCCCATCTTCCCTGCCGAAAGGGGTTTACAATCCGAAGACCTTCATCCCCCACGCGGCGTCGCTGCGTCAGGCTGTCGCCCATTGCGCAATATTCCTTACTGCTGCCTCCCGTAGGAGTCTGGCCCGTGTCGCAGTGCCAGTGTGGCTGATCGTCCTCTCAGACCAGCTACCCGTCGAAGCCTTGGTGAGCCGTTACCTCACCAACAAGCTGATAGGACATGAGCCCATCCAAGAGCGCGATACCCACGGTATCGCTTTCTCTCTCGATCCGCAGACCGAGAGTCGTATGCGGTATTAGCTAACCTTTCGGCTAGTTATTCCCCACTCGAGGGTAGGTTACCCATGTATTCCTCACCCGTTCGCCGCTTTACAAACGTATTGCTACGTCTTCTCGCTCGACTTGCATGTATTAGGCGCGCCGCCAGCGTTCGTTCTGAGCCAGGATCAAACTCTCAAATAGGTGTTCTTAGAATTTGGACCAAGGGCCACCACTTCAATACACCTTACACCTTGCTCAACGTCCTCTATTCAGTTTTCAAAGAACGATCGCGTTCATCACGCGAGCCGCGCACTATACAATGTGCACGGTAGCGTGTCAAGGGACCTGCTCGAAATAAATTCGGGTAGTTTCCCTTTGGCACCGCACCGTGACTCGCCGTCAGGCGCGGTCATCAGGCAGGGACACTGCACCAAGAACGAAAGATAAGATAACAAGGCAGTCCGCGAGAGTCAAGAGTGCGGTCATGCATAACCAACAGCAATGACGGACTTTCATAAGGCGGATGCCATAGCTTCGATCCATCGTCACGCATTCCTGAAAACGATAGATCTTGGGACACTGGTCGGCAGCGGCGATGCCATCGGCGACGTGTTCGACCGCCTGTTCGCCGTTCCTTCCCGCGATGCCACGCACTGCACACCACACTAAAACTCTTACCCAGTTAATTACGCGTATTTATCTGTCTCATCATCACGTGGTTAACACATCGCGCAGTGAAACCGGCGCGGGGGCCGAGGAAGGAATCGAGACCTGATCAGAAACCTGAGCGAAGATTCATTGAGACGGATGGAGCTGGGCCGCATACCTTGTACCGTCCTCCATAACCCCACTCATTCGCAGCATGCGAGAATTGTCCGATACATATAACGAGCCGGTGGCAGTACCGCGCTCGGTTGTCACGGTCAGCTTGCCCTCGGCCAACGTGAATTGTCCGCGTCCGCTGAATATACCTATGGTTCGATAGCTTGCAAACTCGTACCGGCCGTCGTCGGCAATGGTCACGCGAAGCCAATCGTCCCCACGCACTTTGGGAGACCGCACCACGAGTCCGTCCCACTTGCCGGCAATCGAACCGAAGGATTCGATGGGTTGAGGACTCCACTGTTGCTTCTGCGCGACCCCTGGTGATTGACAACCTTGGACTACCAGAGACCATAGACTCATGCAGACCAATAATACCGCTGCTCGAATCTTCTGTTTCATACTCCCTCGATTTTCTATCCGCCGTATCCCTGACAACCACATGCGCTTGCCGTCCACTTAACAATACAGCGAGCCGAACAAGTGCAGCCTGTTCCAATCGTTGCATACTTGCCATCCAATCGATGCTTCAGCTTCATAGTTCGGATCGACGCCCGGTACCGCTCCTGATCTCTTGAACACTGGTATGGCCATACTCGAACCGACCTCTCGGCCACGCGGCGCGTAGGGTAGTATCATTGCAACACGGCGTCAACTGCTCGGACGGGCCGACGCGAGTTGCATGAGAGGACCATACTGTTTAGGAGATCTTTGTGGGAGACGCCGATTCCAGCGACCGTGCCCCTCGCAGATTTATCCTCGTGCTCTGAGAAGCAGGACAACGGCGCGGGCCTTGGCGTGAGCCACCAGACCGGGTGCGTCGCGAAACTCATCCAGCTCTTCAGCCTCCTGGATGTCGAACGGGCATTGGAAGGGGGTAAGGGGGCGGGATTCCAGAAACGCGTCGCATGACGACACCGAAAGTCTTTCGTCCAGGGATTCAAGCGGATTGAGATCCGAGCCTCCATCCCTCCGTGTACCAAATAAGCGGAAACATCTACGCTCGCGGCCGTGATCCCGAGTTGTCCGCTTGGCCTGATGTCCTCCGAGTCCGCCTTACTTCTTGATCGGCTGAACAGCCGACGCCAATTGGACATCCACCAGTTGTTGGAGGCGGCGTTCCAGTTGGAGAAATCTTGCTGCCGTTTTAGGAGACAAGGCCTTCGCGATCTCCTCAAATGCTTTCTTCCGGAGATCAAGCGTCATTTGATCTACTTCAAAGACTCTCCGCGCCAGATCCTTGGCACCAGCGTCGCTAAGGGACTCGTACGACTTCCTATAGTCCTCCATCACTGCAATCTTCTTGTCATTGATGGCCGCCGACTCCACTTCGTATTTCCGATAGAGGGGCCAGAAGATGTCCGCTTCGTCACGGGTGAATTGCATCCGGTCTGCGATCAGTTGCATCTTTTTCGTCCGAAGGTCCGCGCGCAGCAGCTCAATGTCCGAGCCGGCATCGCGCTCTTCGGCAACAGCAGCAGGCGGCGGCACCGCGACAAAAAACGCTGAAACCATACTCGCTGCCACGGCAGCGACAAGAGCTGTCTTGATCATGATCATTGATCCCCTCCCATGAAACTTACAATTGACTCCCGACCGAGAGTAACCTGCCAGATCAGCGAGATAGAGCTTCAGGGTCCCCTTCAAGTAAAGACCTGCGGGACCGAATCCGATGGCGACAGACACCGGCTACCTCCCTCGTGTCAGCTGCCGGATCGCAGTTACCGTGGTAGGCTGACCCCTCGCCGGCGTAACAGATCACGATCCCCGCCGACGCTCGCCTCGACCACATACTCGAAACTCGATCGAAACTCTGCCGGAGTCATGCGAGTGAGGCTCGCGTACTTGCCGAGCAAATCGGGCTGCTCGAAGTCTTCCGGTCCGAGACGAACCATGTACCGTCGAGCGATCTCGTAGCCGGCAGAGCGGACATCGACCGGCCGAACCCTGGTCCGGCCGGTGCGGGAGTCGAGAATCTGGTCGAACGGGATGGGCATGAACCGCCCATGGACCATCGCCGCCACCGCTGCGCTGCCTCCTTCCAGCAGAAGACCGGCGGCGCTGCATCCCAACTCCCGCGTATATTCGAGATCGAACCCGATCGGATCCGCACATCGTAGCTCAAATCCGATATCCTTTTCTCGAATCACCGGCTCGATCCCCATTGGCGCGAGCCGCGCGAGCACGGCTCGTGAGAGCAGCCCTGCCAAATCGACCTTGGACAGCTCGATGTGGCCATGATCGTCGCGCGGCAACGATGCATCTTGGGATAGTTCCTCGGGATCCAGCGCTTCGGCCAGCCCCTCTGCCAGCACGGCCACGCCATCCTCATGCCCCAGCCTCAATCGCTTAAGAATTGCGCCGACCACCACATCGACGACATGGGAGAGACGGAGCGGGCGTACGGAGAATTCTTCGGGGATGAGTGTGAGCGTGGCGCCGGCTGCCTTCCCAATGCCCAGCGCCAGGTGGCCCGCCTGCCGCCCCATCGCCACGACAATAAACCAGTGTGAGGTACTACGCGCCTCCACCATGAGAGTCTTGACGATCTGCACGCCGATGTGCCGGGCCGTCTCGAAGCCGAAGGTCGGTACACCTTCCGGCAGATCCAGATCGTTGTCGATCGTCTTCGGGACGTGGACGACGCGCAACTTCCCTTGAACGGCCTGTTCCAGCTTCAGCGCGGAAAAACAGGTATCGTCGCCGCCGATCGTGATCAGGCCAGACACGTCGAGCTTGCGGAGCGTGGCGATCACGTTCTCCATATGTTGCGGGTTCTTTGTCGGATTCGCCCGGGCGGTTCGGAGATAGGAACCGCCCTGAAGGTGGAGCCCGTTCACCTCCTCCATCGTCATGGGTACGACCTTGCTCATATCACCGGCGATCAACCCCTTGAATCCGTCCCGGATACCGAGCACCCGGCGGCCGGCAGCCAGGCACCGCAACGCCGCAGCCGCGATGACACCATTGATTCCCGGCGCCGGACCACCGCCGACGAGAATTCCGATGGCCCTGTCCTGAGACTGCTGCATGTTCATGACGCTCTCCCCAGATCTTCCCTGTTGGACCTACGACTGCCGATGCCCATCAGGGCGACTGATGCTGATCCGAACTTCCTCAAAACTTCTCAGGGATGAATGTTCTGTCCTTCATCGTCGCCTGATCATCGTATTTGTACTTCTTCGATCGTTCTGGCAGTTTCACCTTCTGGCGTTTCAACTTCTTATAGGGAATCAGACTCAGCAGATGATTGATGCAGTTGAGCCGCGCGGCCTTCTTGTTGTCTGATCGAATAACGTACCACGGTGCATGCTTCGTGTCGGTCGCCTCCAACATCCGGTCGCGCGCGCGCGAATACTCGTACCATTTTTCACGCGAGGGCAGATCCATCGGGCTCAGCTTCCACTGGCGCACCGGGTCGTCGACCCGTGCCCGGAAACGTCGCTCCTGCTCTTCATTGCTCACCTCCAGCCAATATTTGATCAGGATGATCCCGCCGTCGACAACGTATTTCTCGACGACCGGACAGAGCTCCAGGAACCGCTCATATTGCTCCTTCCTACAAAATCCCATGACATGCTCGACACCGGCACGGTTGTACCAACTCCGATCCCAAATGACTATTTCACCTGCCGCCGGGAAGTGGGTCATGTAGCGTTGCATGAACATCTGACTCTTCTCGCGATCCGAAGGAGCCGGCAGGGCCACGACACGGAACACGCGCGGACTCACGCGCTCGGTGATGGCACGAATGGTACCGCCCTTCCCCGCGCCGTCGCGGCCCTCGAACACCACCATGATCCTCACACCCTTCTGTTTCACCCAATCCTGGAGGTGACAGAGTTCAGCCTGAAGCTTGCGCAGTTCCTTCTCGTAGTCCTTGCGTTTCAGCTTCCCGCCCTTCTCTTCTTCCTTGTCCTTGGCCATGATCCTTCAACCTCCGATCACGATTCGCGCGTGAAGTGCCACGGCGTAACAGCCGTGACCTCTTGCATAGGCTGGTAAAACCTTTTCACCGACACCTTGTCAGTATGACCCGCCCGTGATCCTGCCTCAAATCTCATGTTAGTCCACGGGGCAGGCCTTGACATTCCAGATGTCGGACGCGTATTCGGCGATGGTGCGGTCGCTCGAGAACTTCCCGGAGCCAGCAACATTGAGGATCGCCTTGTTCGCCCACGCCTCTTGGTCCAGGTAGAGACGGCCCATTGCCTCCTGTGTCCGACTGTAGGCTGTGAGGTCCGCCAGATGCATGTAGAAATCCCCGTGGGCCAGCAGCGTATCGCAAAGAGGGGTAAACGCGCCAGGCTCGTGGCGGCTGAAGTAGTCGGAGGCGATGAGGTCAAGCGCGTGCTTGGTCTCCAAATCATGCTCATAATGCCAATGGGGGTTATACCAGCCCCGGCTCTTGGCGACCTCCTCCGCGCTGAGCCCGAACAGGAAAAAGTTCTCCTCTCCGGCCTCTGCAGCCATTTCGATCGTCGCACCGTCTCGCGTCCCGATGGTGAGGGCTCCATTCATCATGAACTTCATGTTGCTCGTACCACTGGCCTCATAACCGGCGGTCGAAATCTGCTCGGATACGTCGCTGGCGGGAATGAGGTGCTCGGCCAGTGAGACGCAATAGTCCGGCAGAAACAGGACTTTGAGGCGTCCTTTCACCGTGGGATCGCCGTTGATCGTGCCGGCCAGGTTGTTGATGAATTTAATCACGAGCTTGGCCAAGTGGTAAGCCGGACCCGCCTTGCCGGCGAAGAAGAACGTGCGAGGCGTGAAGTCGAGGCCCGGGTTCTCGCGAAGCCGGTTGTACAGGATCACGATGTGCAAGGCATTGAGGAGCTGGCGCTTATATTCATGAATGCGTTTCACCTGGCAATCGAAAATGCTCTTCGGGTCCACCGCCTCCCCGACCTGCGATTTGAGCCACTTCGCGAATCTTACCTTCGCCTCCCGCTTGGCTGCGCGAAAGGCCTCGCGAAAACTCTTATCTTCGGCAAGTGGTTTGAGCTTGGCCAGAAGGCCAAGATCGGTGATCCAGCCGTCGCCGACGGCGTCGCTGATGATCCGCGCCAAGGCGGGGTTGCACGTCAACAACCATCGCCGCGGCGTGACGCCGTTGGTCTTGTTGTTGAACCGCACGGGGAATATCTCGGCCAGGTCCCTGACCGTCGTCGTGCGAAGCAATTCAGAATGAATGGCCGCGACACCGTTCGTACTGTGTGAACCTACGATGGCCAGATTGGCCATCCGGACCTTTCGGTCCGCTCCTTCCTCGATCAGACTGACACGTTCCACCCGCCCTTCGTCGCCCGGAAACCGACCACGGACCGTATCCAGGAACCGACGATTGATCTCGCAGACGATATCCGCCAGCCTCGGCAACACGCTGTCGAACCATCTGAGCGGCCATTTCTCCAGCGCCTCTGGGAGCAGCGTATGGTTCGTATAGGCAAGCGACCGTTGCGTCAGGTCCCAGGCCTGCTCCCAGCCCAGGTGTGCGTCATCGAGCAGGATCCGCATGAGCTCCGGCACGGCCATCGCCGGATGGGTGTCGTTTAATTGGATGGCCACCTGCTCCGGCAACCGACTCCAGTCGTCCTGTGCTCGTCTGAAGCGACGGATGAGATCGGCGAGCGAGCAGGCGACGAGGAAATACTCCTGCAGGAACCGCAACCCCTGCCCCATGGACGTGGAGTCGTCCGGATAGAGGACGCGCGTGAGCGATTCGGCAGCGAGGGTTTCCGCCAATGCGCCGACAAAATCACCGCGACTGAATTGCTGAAAATCGAAATAATCGGGCGTGCCAGCCGCCCACAGCCGCAGCGTGTTGATGGTCTTGCCGCCGTACCCGATGACCGGACGATCGAAAGGAATTCCGAGTAACGTGGACGGCCGCCCATGGACCGGCTTGAGCGCACCGGCCTGCAACTCGAATGAGCAGTTCAATCTGACCTCGACCGCGTGCTCGAGCCGCGCCACCTCCCAGGGATCAGGCCTTCGAAGCCAGTTGTCCGGCTGTTCGCACTGCCAACCGTCCCTGATCGTCTGCTTGAAGATACCGTACTCGTAGCGGAGCCCATACCCCATCCCAGGAATCTGCAGCGTCGCCATCGAGTCGATGAAACAGGCCGCCAGCCTCCCGAGTCCGCCGTTGCCCAGACCGGCGTCTGGTTCGCACTCAGCTAGTGCGAGCGGGTCGAGCCCTTTCTTGTTCATGGCCTCCAACGCCAACGGCCCCAACAGCGCGTTGGTGACGTTGTTGATCAACGACCGCCCGAGCAAGAACTCCATTGAGAGGTAGTACACCCGCTTGGGATTCTTCTTCTCATAGGTCGCTTCGGTCTTGAGCCAGCGCTGCGAAATCACGTCCCGAACCGACCGAGCCGCCGCCTCGAATTGCTCATATTGGGTCGCCCGCTCAGGATCGAGGACGTGGTCGAAAATCAAATGGCGTTCATAGAGCGCATCACTCGTGCCAGTAAACTGGATGGGGCCGCATCCGTATTGGTCGAGCAGTTTGTTCACACGAGCGTCCATACCACCTCCAAGAAACGATTCATGAATGTACCTTGCCTCAGCAGCTCCACGAACGTGCCGCTTCGGCAGTACAAGCTGAAGTTCACTCCGTCGTCATAGACGGTCGCCACAAGCGGAGCGCTCAGCCCTGAGCCTATCCCCTTGCCTCTCATCCGATCTCGTTTCGACTCAGATCTAATTCGCTACCGTGGACCATCCGCCGACAACATGGAGGTCTTCACCCATTCGATCAGGTTGCCGAGTCTGACAAGTTCTCTGGTTATCGAACCAGGTGCATCGGATCGATTCATAGACAGGCCTCCCAAGGGTTTCAGCCGGATTCCACCGATTGTTCTCATCGAATGGTTTGCGCTCGCGTACTGAATCATACGTCTACATGGCGAGTCTCATTCCACAATCGGATCACCGGACGGGACAGGTCATGTTCGTAGCCCAACGCGCTCAAGCTCGCGGTGCTCAACATGAAAAACTTACAGTTGACCGTCGGTTCAAGCCCCAGCCAGCTGGTGGCCAACACACGCATGAAGTGCCCACTCGTAAAGAGCAAGACGTCCCCTGCCACCGCGCGCACCCGCCGCACGACACGATCAGCACGCTCGCTGACTTGCTCCGGCGATTCCCCTCCCGGGCATCCATCACGGAACAGTTCCCAGTCCGGGCGTTCCACCCGAATCTCATCCGTGCGACGCCCTTCATACTGGCCGTAGTCCCACTCGACAAGATCCTGATCGACTTCGGCGATTGCCCCGAAGCCGGCCAGTTCGCAGGTTCGGGCTGCGCGTTGCAACGGACTCGTCAACACCTTGGCGAATGTCAATCCTTTCAGCCGTTCTCCAAGCCGGCGAGCGGTGCGCTCGCCCCGCTCAGTCAACGGCAAGTCGGTCAGTCCCGTATGCTGGCGCGAGATGGTCCAGGCGGTCTCACCGTGCCTGGCCAGGTAGACGATAGGAAGATCTTCGCTCATGACATGGTCGCAGTGAGCCGGCCCTCGACTTTCAGGTTCCCCTCTACTTCCTACTTACCATTTACTACTTACCAATCGCTTCTGACTCTTCGATGCCCTGTCAGCCCTTCAGGCGAAACCGGCGGTAACGCCGGATCAATTCGTTGGTCGAGCTGTCGTGCCGGAGATCGGGATCTGTCGCGCTCGTCAATTCCGGCGTGATCCGTTTGGCCAGCACCTTGCCCAACTCCACACCCCACTGGTCGAACGAGTTGATGCGCCAGACCGTGCCCTGGACGAAGACCTTGTGCTCGTAGAGCGCGATCAATTTTCCGAACAGTTCCGGCGTCAGTTGCTCGACCAAGATAGTATTCGTCGGGCGGTTGCCTGGAAACGTCCGGTGCGGCGCCAGGGCGGGAGGCACTCCTTCAGCCTCCACTTCCGCGGCGGTTTTGCCGAAGGCCAGTGCCTCTGTCTGGGCGAACAGATTGGAGGCCAGCAGGTCGTGATGCTGCCCCATGGGATTGAGCGACCGGCAGAACCCGATGAAGTCGCACGGGATCAACCGCGTGCCTTGATGGATCAACTGATAATACGCGTGCTGGCCGTTGGTGCCGGGCTGGCCCCAAATGACCGGGCCAGTCTGGTAATTCACCACGCTCCCCCCTCGATCCACCTGCTTCCCGTTGCTCTCCATATCGAGCTGCTGTAAATAGGCGCTCAGCCGTCCGAGATAGTGATCATAGGGCAGAATTGCATGAGATTCGGCGCCGAAGAAATTCACGTACCAGAGTCCGATGAGCCCCAGCAATACGGGCAGGTTCTTGTCGAACGGAGCGGTCCGGAAATGCTCGTCCATGGCATGGTATCCGGCCAACATCTCGCGGAATCGCTCTGGTCCGATGGCGACCATCAACGAAAGGCCGATGGCTGAAGGCAGCGAGTAACGACCTCCGACCCAGTCCCAGAATTCGAACATGTTGGCGGGATCGATCCCGAATTTCGCGACTTCCCCGGCATTCGTGGACACGGCCACGAAGTGGCGGGCCACCGCCCCGTCGTCTTTGAGCGCCTGCAGGCACCAGGCGCGGGCAGTCTGGGCGTTGACGATGGTCTCCTGCGTGGTAAACGTCTTCGAGCAGACGATGAACAGCGTCTCAGCCGGATCGAGGTCCCGCGTGGACTCAGCGATATCGGTCGCATCCACGTTCGAGACGAACCGAACAGTCAGAGCGCGATCGCTGTAGGCCCGCAACGCCTCGTAGGCCATGACGGGCCCCAGGTCCGAGCCTCCGATCCCGATGTTCACGACAGTGCGAATGCGTTTGCCGGTATGACCTTTCCACTGGCCGCTGCGTACAAGGTTTGCGAAGCCGGCCATCTTCTCGATCACCGCCTGGACCTTCGGCACGACGTTCTCGCCGTCCACTCGAATGGTGGCACCGGCGGGGGCGCGCAGCGCGACGTGGAGCACCGCGCGATGCTCAGTCACATTGAGCTTCTCGCCACGGAACATCGCGTCGATACCGGCGCGCAAGCCGCCGGCGTCCGCGAGGTCGAGCAACAGACGCATCGTGTCGTCCGTGAGGCGGTTTTTCGAATAGTCGAGATAGATCCCCTGCGCCTCGCACTCCAGGCGCGCGCCGCGCCCTGGATCTTTCCCGAAGAGATCCCGCATGTGCAGGGCCTTGACCGTCTCGTAATGTTCCTGAAGGGCCTTCCAGGCAACACCTTGCGTCAGTGGAACTGCGCCGCTCGTCATCGCATCACCTCCTTGGCATTCCTGTCGGACTCATGAGATTGGATTGTCGCGCCATACAGTGACTCATTACACATTGTCCGATTCCGTGGATGACGCGCGTCGTCCCGCCGGGGCATGCTGCCCCCATTGCCAATCGGTGATCTCAGGCATGTCTTCGCCGTGCTTGGCGATGTACTCCTTGTGCTCAAGCAATTTGTCACCGATCGCCTGCTTGGCATAGGCGGCGCGGGATCCAAGCTGCGGCAGCCGGTCGATCACGTCGCCGAAAAGGTGGAACCGGTCGAGATCGTTCATGACGACCATGTCGAACGGCGTGCTCGTCGTCCCTTCCTCCTTGTAGCCGCGCACGTGCAGATTGTGATGGTTCGTCCGCCGATACGTGAGCCGGTGGATCAGCCATGGGTACCCGTGGAACGCGAAAATGATCGGCTTGTCCTTGGTGAAGAGCGCATCAAAGTCCCGGTCAGGCAGACCGTGTGGATGCTCGCTCGCGGACTGCAGCTTCATGAGGTTCACGATATTGATCACGCGAATCTTCAACTCAGGAACATGCCGGCGGAAGAGATCCACGGCAGCCAGCGTCTCCAACGTCGGCACGTCTCCGCAACAGGCCATGACGACATCAGGATCTCCCCCCTTGTCGTTGCTGGCCCATTCCCAGATGCCGATGCCCGCCGCGCAATGCTTGACCGCCTGATCCATCGTCAGCCATTGCGGGGCCGGCTGTTTGCCGGCCACGATGACGTTGACGTAATTGCGGCTGCGCAAGCAATGGTCGGTCACCGACAGGAGCGTGTTGGCATCCGGCGGCAGGTAGACACGCACGACTTCCGCTTTCTTGTTCACGACATGATCGATGAAGCCGGGATCCTGATGGCTGAAACCATTGTGGTCCTGACGCCAGACGTGAGAGCTCAACAGATAATTGAGCGAGGCAATCGGCCGACGCCAGGGTATCTCATTGCAGACCTTCAGCCACTTCGCATGCTGATTGAACATCGAGTCGATGATATGAATGAACGCCTCGTAGCAGGAAAAAAACCCGTGCCGGCCGGTGAGGAGATAGCCCTCCAACCAACCCTGGCATTGATGCTCGCTGAGCATTTCCATCACCCGGCCATCCGGCGCCAGATGGTCGTCGTAGGGATAGCGGTCCGCCATCCAGGCACGGTTGGTCACCTCCAATGCATCCTGCCAGCGGTTTGAGTTGTTCTCGTCCGGACTGAAGAGCCGGAAGTTCCGGCTCTTCATATTGAGTTTCAAGACGTCTCGAAGGAACTGCCCCATGAGGCGCGTGGATTCGACAGTGACCGAACCGGGCTTCGTCACCTTGACTGCATAGTCGCGGAAGTCGGGCAAACGCAGGTCCCGGAGCAGCAGACCGCCGTTGGCATGTGGATTGGCGCTCATGCGACGCGCGCCCTTCGGCGGCAATTCGGCGAGCTCCGGCTTCAACCGGCCGGTCTCGTCGAAGAGTTCCTCCGGTTTGTACGACTTCATCCATTGTTCAAGAATCTTCACGTGTCCGGGCTTTTCGTGCATTTCGCCCATCGGCACCTGGTGGCTGCGCCAATAGTCCTCTGTCCGCTTCCCGTCGATCTCCTTCGGGCAGGTCCAGCCCTTCGGAGAACGGAGAATGATCATCGGCCAGCGCGGCCGCTCTATCACGCCGTCTTTTCTCGCCTTAGTCTGGATATTACGGATTTCCTCCATGCAGGTGTCGATGGCGGCGGCCATGAGCTGGTGCATCTTGTCCGGATCGCTGCCCTCGACAAAATGAGGCGTATACCCGTAGCCGCGAAAAAGCTGATCCAGCTCTTCGTGGGTGATACGAGCCAGGACACAGGGATTCGCGATCTTGTACCCGTTCAGGTGCAGAATCGGCAGCACTGCTCCATCAGACGCCGGGTTCAGGAACTTATTGGAATGCCAGGAGGTCGCCAATGGTCCGGTTTCCGCCTCGCCGTCGCCCACAACACAGGCCACGATCAGGTCGGGATTGTCGTAGGCAGCCCCATAGGCGTGAGAGACCGCATAGCCCAGTTCGCCGCCTTCGTGTATGGAGCCTGGGGTTTCAGGCGCCACGTGGCTGGGAATACCTCCGGGAAACGAGAACTGTTTGAACAGTCGCTGCATGCCCTCTTCGTCCTGGGCGATGTTCGGATAGACCTCCGAATAGGTGCCTTCCATATAGGCATTGGCGACGATGCCGGGTCCCCCGTGGCCAGGTCCGATGATGTAGATCATGTCGATGTCCCGTGCCCTGATCGCTCGATTCAGATGGGCATAGATGAAATTGAGGCCAGGGGTGGTGCCCCAGTGACCAAGGAGCCGAGGCTTCACATGTTCCTTGCTCAGGGGCTGCTTCAGCAGCGGGTTCTCGTACAAATAGATCTGCCCCACCGAGAGATAGTTCGCCGCCCTCCAGTAGGCATCGATCAGTTTCAGTTCCTTCTGCGATAACGGACTATCCATCTGCGATAACGGACTATCCATGACCTCTCCTTTCCGTCTGTTAGAGTCGACGTTCTTGACTCATGAATCTAGGCTTCGCACACACCGAACCGTCTCCCTGGCAATCCATGTTTCTTCATCCGCCGCGACGACGTAAGCCGCCACCCGCGATCCATCCGCGCTGATCCTTGCTGCGCGACCAGGAGCGAGTCCGACCGTCGCTCGATTGAGATCGCGGCTGAGTTCCAGGCCGCACCATTCCATGTTCCGGCAAATTCTCTCACGAATCTCCGGCGCGTTTTCCCCGATGCCGCCCCCGAAGACGACGGCATCTGCGCCGCCTAACACGGCAAGGTAGGCGCCGAGATACTTCCGTGCTCGATAACAGAATAGGTCAATGGCGAACTCCGCCCGTTTGTCCTGCCCCTGGTCGGCCGAGCGGAGCAGCTCCCGCATGTCGTTGGACCGACCTGAAAGTCCTAGAAGACCGGACCGCTCATTGAGCCACCGCTCAACTTCAGCTACTTCAGCTTTCTCCCGATCGGACAGGTAGCCGACAATGGAGGCATCCACATCGCCCGAGCGTGTCCCCATCACCAACCCCTCCAGCGGGGTGAACCCCATCGAGGTTTCGACCGACCGGCCTTGTGCGATCGCTGTGACGGAGCAACCATTTCCCAACTGAAACGTGATCAGACGCATCTCCTCCAATGAATTCCCTGTGTAGGCTGCATATCCGTCCGCAAGCGAGGCATGTGCGATCCCGTGGAAACCGTACCGGCGGATCCGGTGCCGCTCGACCAACTCAACAGGAAGCGCATACCGCTTGGCGACTTCGGGCATGGTCCGGTGAAAAGCCGTATCGAACACGGCTACCATCGGCAGCGCCGGACCGAAAGCCGTTCTGGCTCCACGAATCCCTGCGAGACACGAGGGATTGTGGAGCGGCGCCAACTCCGACAGCGCATCGATTCCTGCCTCCACCTGCGTGGTAATCAATGTGGACTGGACATACTGATCCCCTCCGTGCACGACCCGATGCCCGACCGCTTCTATCTTGTTCAGAGAGCCGGTCAGTTGATCGAGCAGAACATGCAATGCATGAGCATGGTCCCGGATTTCCAACATCGTGGTCGAACGGCCGACAGCCTGGCTCATGAGCTCAAAGCTTGCGGCGCCCCCGATCCCCTTCACCGCACCCTGGAGCAAGGCCGCCTCAGTCGTCAGGCCTCCGCTCAGCTCTTCGACCACTTCCATCAGGCGGAATTTGATCGACGAACTGCCGCTGTTGAGCACCATTACCTGCATGTCACCACTGCCCGCTCACAGCAGGAGTCTCGACACATTAATCATCATGCCCATCCGCCATGCCTGCGCTTGCTGCTACCGGTATCCAGCGTCGCTAGATTTTCAACTGCCGCAGCGCGATTCATCTGCTGCCAGAACACCTTTGTCTTTGGTGAATTGACGCGAGAGAACTTAAGAAAATTCAATATATCCAGCGCTCCCCAGCTTTGCAACGGCAGATGTTTTCGCATCGATAGACTCACGTACAAACTTGACGCGCCTCGACTGCTGATGGTAGCTTCTGCTTCCCATTGACACAGAATCGCGATAACGACTTCACTTTAATCAACAAACGCCAGGTATAGACGACATGCCCAGCCTTCAATCCGTCAGGCGGAAGATCGACTCTGTTAAAAAAACCCAGAAGATCACGAAAGCGATGAAAATGGTCGCGGCGGCGAAGCTGAAACGCACGCAGGACCGCATTCTGTCCGCTCGCCCCTACGCCTTCAAGATGCGGGATGCGATCCGTAACCTCAGCCGGCGCGTCAATCGTGAAGCGCATCCCTTGCTCCGGAGACGCGAGGGAAACCGCATCGTGGTCGCAGTCGTCACGAGCGACCGGGGACTGTGCGGCGCGTTCAATGCGAACATCCTCCGTACGGCAGCCGCCGCCTTGAAAGAATTCGAGGCCGGAGGCGCGCAGGTCGAGGTGGCGGTGGTGGGCCGCAAAGGCCGTGACTTTTTTCGAAGGCGTGGCTGGAAGGTGCGTCGGGAGATGGTAGACATCTTCGACAAACTGACGTTCGAGCACGGCATGCTGATGGGATCGGAGCTCCAGGCCATCGACGATTATGTGGCAGGTCGAATCGATGCGGCCTACGCGATCTATAACGAGTTCAAGTCCGCCATCCAGCAACGGGTAGTCGTGGAGCGTCTCCTTCCAATCGACTGGGTCGTGGAGATTGCCGATATGAAAGACGCTGCTCAGACGACTGAGTCACTGGCGGGGGGCTACCTGTACGAACCGAGCGAGGACGAATTACTCGAACAACTCCTGCATCGTCACCTGCACGTGCAGTTTTACCGGATGTTACTGGAATCGTCCGCCGCCGAACAGGGTGCCCGCATGACAGCGATGGACGGCGCCACGCGGAACGCCGGCGAACTCATCAAGAAACTCACGGTCTACTACAACAAGACCAGGCAGGCGGCGATCACGAAGGAGCTCATGGACATCGTCGGCGGCGCCGAAGCTCTCAAGTAACCTCTCTCATCTCCCCTACCACTGGACTTCCGGTCCATCGGCGAGAGCCGACAGCTTAGCGGTCATGACAACGCCGGCGAAATCAGCCACCCCCGGACGACCGAATGGTCACAGCTCACGGGAAGCCCTCCGCTGCGGCTGGAGGGAGCTTGCGCTCTCTATGCGGCGGGCCCGGACGGCTGCGGTCAGCAGCAGGACCAGCCCGGCCATGCCAGTCACGATCAGCATGACGACCGCCTTGGGATCGACGGCGCTCGCCCCAGCCGTGACAAGCGCCGCACCGATATTGCGGCCGCCGGTCGCATAGCCCAACAGGCGGCGCCCAGCCGGATCAGGCTCAGCAAGCACCCACGCGCCGGCGGACAGCAGCACCACAAACAGGATCGCCGAGCCGATCGCACCGCTTCCGACAACCCCGGCCAGCGCGGTGAAGTTCGTGCCGCAGACGAGCAGTACCACCGCGATGAAGGCGATATTGGACGTCTTGCTGATCCAGGGCAGCAGCGTGGCGCCGGTCTGAGGTGCCACACGCTGCCAGACCATGCCGAGCAAAAGCGGCGCGAGCATCAGCAGGACCAGCGGCATTGCGATGCGCCACGCCTGTATCTGTAGCCCCGTGGCGACCAACGGCAGCGCCACCGGCATGACCACGACGCTGGCCGCCATCAACAAGACCATCAGAGCGGTCGCGCTTGCCACGTCGCTACGGCCCGCTTCGGCGAGCTTGGGCAAGAGAGGCGAACCGGCGGCAAACGCCAGCAGAAGCAACCCCAGCTCATACCCAGGGTCCAGCGGCAGCACCGCTGCCATCGTCAAGACCACGACAGGCGCCAGTACGAAGTTGGCAATCAGGGCACGGAGAACCCACCGAGGACGCCGGAGCGGGGCGATGATCTCGGCGCTCCGTACGCCGAGGCCGATCGAGACCATGCTCGACACAACAAAGACGACGATGGTGATTTTTACGAGCATCTGTGAGTTGCGTCTCGATCTCCCGTCAGAAACTCGGGAACATGTAGCGAATGCCTACTTCGATGTTCCAATCGTAGGCCCCGGCGACATCCCGCCCCCAGATCCCCACTCCAGGACGGACGTACGCGCCCAACCGGCCGACCAGATTCCGACCGCCCTCGAACTCCATCGTCATGGCGCTCTTCCCGCTTCGCTCGAAGTCGACGTTCCAGACCGCCTGCACCACGGTCCACCAGCGCTGGGCCCAGAAGGAATTCACTTGGATGGCCGCATTGAACCGAGAGAGATCCCGTCGGGATGGATCTCCACCGACGGATGTTTGATATTGCAGCAAGCCGATCAGGAACGAGTCCCATCGGGGAACAAACCGGGCCGTGGCAATGGTGGGGCCGACCGTATACTTGCCGAGCCCCAAGCCTGGTTCGGCGGCGGTCGGCATGGTCGTCACCACACCGACGAGCAAGGCATATTCCGGCGTGTTATAGGCGCGCCATCCGGCGGTCACGGCCAGATCACTGACCCCTTGCTCGCTGGTTATGCCGGGGCGATCTGGGTCGCTCCATTTCAGAAACGGCGCGTCGACGCGCATCAACCAGTTGCCGCGAAATGGAACATCGACGCGCGCCGTTGTCACGGTCCCATGCGAGCCCTGTGGCAGATCGAGGTATTGGCTGGTCAGTTGCACCCGGCCGACGATCGCCGTGGGATCCGTTCCGTATTTCGCGGCGACTTGTCGGAGCCGCTCGGCCTCCTCCCGTTCCTCCTGCGTCACGGGCTGGGGCCCGATTCGCTTCAACAGCCGACGTCTCGGTTCTTTCCCTGGGGTTGACGCCGGCTCCTCCGGTTCGCCTTCAACGGCAGGGGTCTCGTCGCCTGAATTCGAGGGGGTTTCCTTGGAAGGGTTGTCGGCAGTGACTTCGCCAAGGGCTGCCACCGGACCTATCCCCATCGACAACAGGAAGATGCCCAGCACCGTAATGGATCTGAGTGGACCGCGTGCAGGGACGCTCATCGAACGGTTGTCCTCACTGATGATTCTGTCCGGCGGCTGATTCATCAACGGATCGGAGCCGTTCGCTTGCGGCAGGATCGGCGGAACGCGATCAACATCGGCCACACTCCCCGTGGGTTTCAAGGGGCAGCAGGCCGGACTGTACTCTGAGGCAAACAAACTTTCAAGGCACAGCCCGCCTCTGCTTTCGTACGAGCTGAGATGCGCTCTTTCTTCTTCCCATTCTACACGTCTATACTGTGCCCCCGAACGTTGTCCCATTTTCACCGAGGAGTCATAGTTGGGAACTGTGAAGGAGATTTCCCAGAGGTTTCTGTCCATGCTGTTCGGACTGGCCATCATACTGGTGCCAGCCGGCTGCAAGAATGAGGCTGGTTCGACGGCATCGGAAGCGGTACCGGAAGTTCAGGTTGCAGAGGTGCTTCAGCGAGACCTGCCTATTCATGCGGAGTGGGTGGGCACCACCGATGGCTTCGTCAACGCCACAATACAAGCGAGAGTCACCGGCTATCTCATCAAGCGCACTTTCGACGAAGGTTCCTTCGTGAGGAAAGGCGACCTCCTGTTCGAAATCGATCCCCGCCCCTTTCAAGCAGCGCTCGCGGAAGCCAAGGGTGAGCTCAGTAAGGCGGAAGCCCGTCTCGTCAAAACCGAATTGGACGTAAAGCGCGACACACCTCTCGCCTTGGCCAAAGCGATCAGCCAGAAGGATCTGGAGGATTCGATCCAGATGAACGCCGCGGCCAAAGGCTCACTGGCCTCGGCCAGGGCCTCGGTCGAACAGGCGCGGTTAAACCTCACCTTCACGAGAATTGAAGCCCCGATCGACGGCATCACAGGGATTGCGAAAGCCCAGATCGGAGACCTGGTCGGCCAGAACACCGGTCCTCTCACATCGATCTCGACCGTCAATCCGATCCGCGTGTACTTCCCGGTCAGTGAACAGGAATACCTCAAGGCCGCCGAGAAAGTGCAAGCGGCCTACAAGGACCCGAACAGGAAGCGAGACGATAAGCTTGAAATGATCCTCAGCGACGGTTCGGTTTACCCCCACCGAGGCAGTTTTCTGCTGGCCGACCGCCAGGTGGACGTGAAGACCGGGACAATCCGTGTCGCAGCGATGTTCCCGAACCCAGGCAACATTCTGCGCCCCGGTTTCTTTGCCCGCATTCGGGCCGTGACAAATACGAAGAAGGGTGCCCTTCTGGTCCCGCAACGCGCCATCACCGAGTTGCAGGGCCGCTACCAGTTGGCAGTGCTGGGCCCGGAGAACAAAGTCGAGATCCGTCCCGTCAGGGTGGCGGAGCGAACGGGAAACCTCTGGGTTATCGAAGAGGGGTTGCAGGCTGGTGAACGAGTCATCGTTGAAGGGTTACAAAAGGTGAGAGCCGGTATCACAGTCAACCCCAAACCGTTCCAGGAAGCGCTGGAGAAGGCAGCATGATTCCCGGACCACCCTGATGCCGTTCCGCGACACTCTCTGACTCTATTCCTTCACCTCTATGGCCAAATTCTTCATCAACCGCCCGATCGTCGCGATGGTGATCTCGATCATCATGGTGATCCTGGGCATCGTCGCGATGGTTCAGCTCCCGATTGCTCTGTTTCCCAACATCGCTCCCCCGGAAATCCAACTGGCAGCCACCTACGTCGGCGCGGATGCCGTCACCCTCGAAAAGTCGGTGGCCACCCCCATCGAACAGATGGTGAGTGGGGTGGACAACATGATCTATATGTACTCGGTGAATGCGAACAACGGACAAATGACGCTCCGGGTGGATTTCGACATCAATACCAGGCCGAACGACGATCAAATCCTGGCGCAAATGCGCTATACGCAGGCTGAATCCCAGCTGCCTCAGGAAGTGCGGAACTTCGGGGTCACGATCAAGAAATCCACGACCAGTCCCCTCGCGCTGTTCTCGTTGTACTCTCCGAACGGCACCTACAACGAAGTCTTCCTGGCCAACTATGCCTACGTGAACATCAATGATCCCATGACCCGTGTGCCCGGCATCGGTCAGGTGACGGTCTTCGGAGCAGGTCAATACGCGATGCGGTTCTGGGTGCGACCGGATCAACTGGCCAAACTCGGGATCACGGTAACAGAAATCACGAATGCGATTAAGGCCCAGAACACCGTCAACCCAACCGGCCAGATCGGCGCCGAACCGGTGCCGCAGGGACAGGAGTTTACCTACAGCGTGCGCTCTCAGGGTCGCCTGGAGACTGAAGAAGAATTCGGGAACATTGTGATCCGGGCCAACCAGGACGGCTCGATGGTTCGATTGAAAGACGTGGCCAGGGCCGAACTCGGCGCGCAGATGTACAACATCATCGGTCGGATGAACGGGAAGCCCTCGGCGATCATTGCGATCTACCAACTTCCAGGATCCAATGCGATCCAGACCATGGACGCCGCGACAAGATTAATGGAGGAGATGAAGTCCCGCTTTCCCGGCGACCTCGACTATGTGACCTCGCTCGATACGACGCAGGCCGTGCGGGAAGGCATCAACGAAATCGTCCACACGCTCTTCGAGGCGCTGGTTCTGGTGATCATCGTCGTCTACATCTTCCTCCAGGGCTGGCGGGCCACTCTCATTCCGCTCCTCGCAGTTCCGGTGTCGCTGATCGGCACGTTCATGCTTTTCCCATTACTCGGCTTTTCGATCAACACACTGTCGCTGCTCGGCCTCGTGCTGGCCATCGGACTGGTCGTCGACGACGCCATCGTGGTCGTCGAGGCGGTTGAGCACCACATCGAGCACGGCCTTTCGCCGAAAGAGGCCAGTCTCAAGGCGATGGAGCAGGTCTCGGGGCCGGTGGTGGCCATTGCACTGATCTTGGCGGCGGTCTTCGTCCCCACCGCCTTTATTCCCGGTATCACGGGACGGTTGTATCAACAGTTCGCCGTCACCATCGCCCTCTCCGTCATCATCTCGGCGTTCAACGCACTCACTCTCAGCCCCGCTCTCTCCGCCCTGCTGCTTCGACCGAAGAAACCGGCAAGGGGGCCGCTCGGTCGTTTCTTCGGCTGGTTCAACCGATGGTTCGGACGCGCCACCGACGGCTACGTGACTGTCTGCGGTGGGCTCATTCGTAAGGCCGGTTTTTCGATGCTGCTCCTTGTTGCGATCACCGGTGTTTCCGGTTGGATGGGCACGCAATTGCCGACCGGCTTCCTCCCGATGGAGGACCAGGGGTATGTGTACTTGAACGTCCAGCTTCCCGAGGCCTCGTCGCTCCAGCGAACCGATCGGGTCTGTAAACAAATCGAGGCCATCCTCAAAGACACCCCCGGTGTCAGATATGCGACGACCATTGCCGGCTTCAGTCTGTTGAGCACGGTCAGCACCACCTACAACGCCTTCTTCTTCGTCACGTTCGAGCCTTGGGGAGAGCGCAAGAAGCCAGAGGAGCAGCTGCCGTCGATATTCCAGAACGTCAACAAGCGACTGGCTGAGCTCCCTGAAGCCAAAGCGTTCCTCTTTCCACCTCCTGCGATCCCTGGTGTCGGCACCTCCGGCGGTGTCACATTCGTCTTGGAAGACCGCGCCGGAAGAGATATTGCCTTCCTGGCGGACAATACCCAGAAATTCATGGAGGCGGCCAGGAAACGTCCCGAGATTGCCCGCATCGACACCACACTTATCCCGGATGTGCCTCAGGTGTTTGCCAGAGTGGATCGCGATAAGGTGCTCAAACAGGGGGTCAACCTCTCCGACGTGTACCAGACGCTTCAAACATTCATGGGCGGGGTGATGGTGAATTTCTTCAACCGGTTCGGTCGCGTCTGGCAGGTGTATGTTCAGGCGGAAGGAGAGTACCGCACGCAAGCGGAGCAGGTCGGCCAATTCTATGTCCGCAATGCCGACGGCGACATGGTGCCTCTGTCCACGCTCGTAACGATGGAGAAGTTTCACGGTCCGGAGTTCACGATTCGGTTCAACGAATACCGTTCCGCGCAGTTGCTGGTGGGCGCGGCGACCGGCTATAGCAGCGGCCAGGTGATGAAGGCATTGGAGGAGGTTTTTGCCGGATCGATGCCGTCCGGCATGGGGTTTGATTACATGGGGATGTCGTTCCAGGAGAAGGTTGCGGCGGAAGGCGTGCCGGCCGGCGTCATTTTCGGGTTCTCTCTGTTCTTTGTGTTCTTGATTCTCGCCGCGCAATACGAGAGCTGGGCCCTGCCCTTCAGTGTGCTCCTCGGCACCCCGATCGCCGTCTTGGGTGCCTTCGGCGCGTTATGGCTCCTCAAACTGGCGGCCCCTCAGGCGAGCGAGAATGACGTGTTCACCCAGATCGGCCTGGTGATGCTGATCGGCCTGGCCGCCAAGAACGCGATCCTCATCGTGGAATTTGCAAAGGTCGAGCAGGAGGGAGGAAAACCGTTGGCCGATGCAGCGCTGGCCGCAGCCAAGGTACGGCTGCGTCCCATTTTGATGACCGCGTTTGCGTTCATTCTCGGTGTGGTGCCGCTCGTGCTCGCCACCGGAGCCGGTGCGCACGGGCGGGTACTTCTTGGTCTTGTCGTTTTCGGCGGCATGCTGACTGCCAGCCTGATCGCGATCTTTTTAATTCCTGTCACCTTCTATGTCGTCGAAAGACTTTCCGGTGGGGGTGACCATCGCGCGCCAGGAGGTTCATCGCCCGAGGCGCCGAACTCTACCGGTGACGGCCGGCGCCGGACGCCGGTGCTCGAACCGGGGCAGCTTCCAACACCTGCGTCTCTGGAAGGAGGGCATTGAGATGAAACCACCGCGAGAAGAGCGAGACGTGCGAGAAAGGCGCGACAGGTCACACAAGGCAGCTTCCCCTGTAGATTTCTTTGCTTTTCTCGCGCCTTGCGCATTTCCCGCCCGTCTCGCCTTTCGCGCGAGCCTTGCGTTTCTCGCCAGCCTCGCGTTGACGTTGCCCGGCTGCAAAATGGGACCGGATTACACCCGCCCGGAGACGCCCAGCGCCGATGTTTGGCGCATGACCACCACGACTTCGGAGTCCATCGCGAATCTGCCCTGGTGGGAACTGTTGAAGGACCAGGAACTCCAGCGGTTGATCCGCACCGCTCTGGAGGAGAATCAAGATGTGCGGACGGCCGCCGCCTCGGTCGAGGAATTTCAAGCTCAGCTCGTCATCTCCCGGTTCGACCTCGCGCCCTCCGTGGGCTACGGAGGCCAGGCCTTCGTGTTCAATGCCGCGAGAAATTCCGTCGGTATTCCGATGCCCGGCGGCGGGGGGGTGTTTCTCCCCAGTCAAAACGGAACGACGCTCTCCAATGAGAGCGCCTACGGCGGCCTCAAGTGGGAAATGGACCTCTGGGGGAAAATCAGGCGATCGATCGAAGTGACGAGAGCGCAACTGCTGGCCCGCCAGGAAGCACAGCGGGCGGTGATCCTTGGCCTGATCGGCACGGTGGCTGAGGCCTATTTCGATTTGCGGCAACTGGATCTGCAGCTGGACATCACCAGGCAGACACTCAAAGCCTGGGATGAGACCGTGAGAATCTCGCGCATCAAATTGGATCAGGGCGCCATTTCCAAGCTTGATCTGGATCGGTTCGAAGCGGAGCTCGCCCATGCCGCTGCACTGCTCGCAGACCTAGAGCGGCAGTCGGTGCAGAAGGAAAACCAGATCAGCCTTCTACTGGGGCGCAAACCAGCTCAGATTTCACGTGGGAATGCACTCACTGCGCAAACGATGGCGCCCGACATTCCGGCAGGACTTCCGTCAGACCTGCTCCGGCGCCGACCAGACATTCTGCAAGCGGAACAGGACCTGGTTGCAGCCACGGCGGGCATCGGCGTGGCACAGGCTTCACGGTTTCCACAAGTTTCGCTGACCGGTGCGCTCGGGGTCGCGAATCCCCAACTGAGTTCCATTTCGCCGGGCATTGCGTTTACCCAATACGCCGCCGCCGCCGTCACCGGGCCGCTCCTCAACGCGACCGCGCTCGGCTATCAGGTGAAGGTCGCCGAAGCGCGGACCAAACAGGCGTCGCTTCAGTATGAAAAGACCATCGTGACGGCGTTCCGAGAGGTCGAGGATGCCCTGATTGCCGCGCAAAAGTCGCGCGAACAGGGGAAATCGCAGGAAGCTCAGGTCGCCTCGTTACGATCCGCGCTCGACCTGGCCGATCTCCGCTATCGAGGAGGCCGGGCGAGTTATCTCGACGTGCTGACGGCCCAACGGAGCCTCTTCGACGCGCAACTTGCGTTGGCACGTACTCACCGCACTCAGTTGGTCTCGGTGGTCCAGCTCTACAAAGCGTTGGGCGGGGGTTGGTCCCCGGACGACATGCAACGCTATCTTCAGGCTTCGGTCGAGGCGACAAAGAAGCCGGCCGGCCAGTCCGCAGGCGAGCCGTGACCTTCCTCATGCTCATGGTCGCGGTCACCATCAATTTTCTGATGGTGAGAGCCTCTCTGTATGTCAAACGGCTGGAAAACGGCAGCGGCGCAGCTAACGTATCACCGCCCTACGTCCGGTTCCTCATTGACAGACCTTGCCGAGTTGGCTATAAGCCTCCGTTGCAATAAATGCTGGAACGCCCAAGAAACCGAGTACACGCACAAGGAGGTGTTGCGATGAAGACTAAACAAATCGTCCTACTGACGGCCGCGACTTTCTTGATGGCCGGATCTATCCCTGCAATGGCAGCCGATGTCCTTGTCTATCCCAAGCAGAATCAAAGCAAGGACCAACAGGAGCAGGATACCTTTTCCTGTTACAAATGGGCGAAGGAACGAACGGGGTTCGATCCGACCAAACCGGCTGCGCAGGCGAGTGCGCCGCCTCCCCAGGGCGGGCCCCATAGACGACACCAAGCAGAGAAACAACAGGAAGCAGCTCAGCAGCAGGCCTCCAAACAGTATGAGGCGAGCGTGGAAGGGTATCAGCGCGCCTACGGAGTCTGCATGGAAGGTAAGGGCTACGCGGTGAAATAGTCGGCCGGCCCCGGCTCTTGCTGAGTTGGCTATAAGCCTCGCTTGCAATAAACGCTGGAACGTAGCAAGCAACCGAGTACACGCACAAGGAGGTGCTCCAATGAAGAGTAAACAGTTCGCCGTACTGATGGCCGCGACTTTCTTGATGGCAGGAGCTGCCCCTGCAATGGCAGCCGATGTCTTTGTCTATCCCAAGCAGAATCAAAGCAAGGACCAACAGGAGCAGGATACCTTTTCCTGCTACAAATGGGCCAAGGAACAAACGGGGTTCGATCCGACCAAACCGGTTGCGCAGGCGAGTACGCCGCCTCCTCAGGGTGGAGCTGCCTCCGGCGCGGCAAAGGGTGCCGCAGTAGGCGCCATCGGCGGAGCGATTGCCGGAGACCCAGGCAAAGGCGCGGCGATCGGTGCCGGAGTCGGTGCAGCAGGCGGCGCTCACAGACGACGCCAAGCAGAGAAACAACAGGAAGCAGCGCAGCAGCAGGCCGAGAAACGGTACGAGGCGAGCGTGGACGGATACCAGCGCGCGTTCGAAGTCTGCATGGACGCCAAAGGCTACGCGGTCAAGTAAGGCGGTTGGCCCCGGCTCTTGCCGGGGCCGCTCCGCCCCTCCTTCGACCAGACGGTACCCATACAGGAGCCGGTCGCAATCTTTGGCAGGCTGCGGAAAAACTCAATTTGTGTGCTTCGACAAGCACGAACGGAAAACCCCATATATTCAAGGTCGCTCCGTTCGTCCTGAGGCTCTCGAAGGACCTGTCCTGAGTTGATCGAAGGATGAACGGAGGTTTTTCCGCAGCCTGTTGAAACCCTGGCCCAACCGGGCTAGTGTAGTGTTTCATTAATACGTTGACATTGACCGTTCGCCCTGAGCTCGTCGAAGGGCGAGTGTTTTCAAATGGTTCCGTTCATGCGGTTCGACATGGCTCACCGCAGGGTTCGACAAGCCTGCCCTGAGTCAATCGAAGGGCTCACCACGAACGGAAGGTTAAGGAACTTATGCGTCACTACACTAGGACGAGGGCGACGGTGAGCGGGCCGGTTCGGAGTTCAATCCCGGCAGGCTCCCTCCGAGGTCCCGCACGAGTCGCTGAAAGTCAGGACTGACGACACCACCATCAAGAGGTCGTCGGCGCGGGTCGGCGCGTTCAACGCCTGCCCCATGGTGATTCTGGCCGGCTGGTATTTCTCCAATTTCGCGTTGACCGGATAATGGGCGCAACCGGTCACCAGCGCCACGACGCCGAAGAGGAACAGCAGCAGCCGCCCGAACGACGCCGTTCGACCCTGGGTGAGTATCGTGGCGGCGTTGGCTTGCAGAACTATCCTCAATGAGGGGAATCTCGGGGTGAAATCATTCCCACCTGCGCCCCCTGTTGCGATAACCTCCTCCTCTTGGGTTACGTATTGGACGCATCAAAGATGCTCTGAATGAACTTATCCAACATGGCGTTGAATTCAGCATCGGATTGCTGGGCCGACAGCCCTTCTACCAGCGCCCGCGAAAAACTCGCGACCAGGCCGTGATTCCTGTGCAGACGGTCGTTGGCTTGTTCCCTCGTATACCCGCCCGATAGCGCCACCACCCTCAAGACATTGGGATGTCGGATACAATCAACATAGAAGTCGTCCTGCTCCGGAAGCGTGAGCTTGAGCATGACCACCTGACTCCCCGGCAATTCGTTGAGCTCCTTCAACAGCGCCTCTTTGAGCAAGGCTTCGGCCTCGGCCTTGTCGCGACAGTGAATGTCCACTTCAGGCTCAACGATCGGCACCAAGCCTGCGGAGAGGATGTTCCGGGCGACCTCAAACTGCTGGCTCACGATATTCTTGATGCCGGCTCCATTCGCGGCTTTGATGACCGACCGCATCTTGGTTCCGAAAATCTTTTTCGTGTTGGCTTTGTCGAGCAGTGCAGCAAGTGCAGGCATCGACTTCATCAACTGGACTCCGTCCTGCTCAGGAGCAAGCCCCTTGTCCACTTTCAGAAAAGGGACCACTCGCTTCACGTTCCAGAGATAGTCCGCAGTAGGCCGTCCTTCAATCTCCCTATCCATGGTGTTCTCGAACAAAATGGCGGCAATGATCCGTTCTCCGGTAAAGCCGGGACTGGTCATGATGCGCGCGCGCATCCGGTGCACGATGTCAAACATCTCATCTTCGTTGGACCAGGCGCCTTCCTTGATTCCGTAGAGACGCAGTGCGTTGGGCGTGCTGCCCCCGCTTTGATCAAGTGCCGCAATGAAACCGGGATGTGTCTTCATCTGCTGTTGCTGTTGCTCGTGAGAACTGAGACTGTTCATAGCGCTTCCTCCAGGTGAAAGTGCGGATCAAGTGGTTGATAAGCGGTCATGGCTCAGCCCAGGTTCATCATCGCTGCCGAGTGTTCAGATGATGACCGTGATGACTTTATGATGGTACGCATGCCCATGCTCGGTTTCTTCCATTGCGTGACGTCCAAGCAGCCAGAGACGCATTGTACAGCACAGACTTAGACGAGAACACCGTCAAACTTGACAGGTCTCCGCAAAGCGGGAATCCCTGCTTAGCAGGCTGCTGAAAGACTCGATTTGTGTGCTTCGACAGAACGAACGAACAACCTCAGCAAATTCAATCACCGCTCCGTTCGTCCTGAGGCTCTCGAAGGATGAACGGAGGGTTTTTCCGCAGCCTGCTAGACCACCATTTTCAGCATCAGTTTGAGCACCTCATCCATCGGCACCAGGGTGGCCAGCAGGGGCAGGAACGGAAGCAACGCGACGACGATCAGTTTCAGCAGATCGTCCTTGTACAGAGGAACAATCGACATCTGACGCACGGCGTTGACTGAGCTCCCCATGTGCGCCACGGCCCGGAAGTCGCTTCCAACGTCTTCCGTGAGCGGTCTTCCCGCGAGCCATTTCCGATCGACTTCCTGAATGTGGCGGCACGCCAGCGCGCCGTATCGGAACAACGCCGATTCCTTGGCCTCGTACAGTCGATGGGCGAACAACATCAAGGGTCCGGCGATCGCCGACACGAGCAGCACCAAGAGACCACCCACTTCCCATTCATACTTCAGCAGCGAATCGCCTCCGTAGACGACAAAGTCGGCCGTCACGCCGGCGGCAGTCGCCATCACGCCGAACCCAAAACCGGCGAATGCCGACAGCGACTCGCTGAGGAATCCCAAACCGCCGGCTCCGTCACGATGGGCGGGAGACAGGTTCAGCTCCAGCTTCGAGACTTGTCCTAGGAATCGCCACCACAACCCGATTCGCCAAAACCACCGCATGAGCAGGAACGAGTAGATGGGAAACGCAACCAGGAAGTACCAGGCCCCGGCGTAGGAGGGGACCGGTCCGCCGGCTCGTGTGACCAACCGCCAGGTTGGTTCCGGATAGTTGAGCACGTAGAGGAAGGCAAACAGCCCGTGGAGGAAGGCCAGCCCCAGGATCACCAATTCCGCACGACTTGAGTGGCTCAGCCTGACGGTCTCCTGAACCAGTCGCTTGAACCGTTCCCGTGCTTCATCGACCACCAGACCCGCATCCTCAAACTGCCGCACGATCTCCCGGAGTTGTGTTCCACAGATGAGCTCGGCGTACAGAAAGACCGGCACCGTGACAAGAAACCGCGCGTGCTCTGAAAAATCGATCAGGAACGATTCGAGGCGTGTCGGCCCAATTACCAACCCCTGCGCCGCTGCAAGGAGCGCCAGGGGCGCCCATGTAACAAGTGTCACATAGAACGCGGCAAGCCCAATCCGGCGCCGGTCCTCCCGCACGAGACGTGTCCTTTGCTGCAGGCGATACAACGGCCCGCCTCCGAAAATCGGGAAGTCAGAGGCAACGGAACCCGAGCCGTGATCATTCTGTTCCATCAGTTTTCCTTTCAATCCTTGTCCCGAAAGATGGATGATCGGGCAGCGAGAAGACAACCGATCCCGCCACGAGTCACTCCGGCGGCGCGTCGAGAAAATCCTCCGTCCCCGGCGCCCGCTCGACCACCGGCACATACTTGGTCGCCCTGGTCGATGTGTGTCCTGGCCGATGGCTTCTTGCTCGCGCCATCCTTGTGTGTCTAACCGAAGGAGACTCCTCGACAATCGGGAAGGTTCATCACCGCGACAGTTGCGGGCTGGGTATACCATGTCTTCCTTCCTTCTGGAAACGGCAAAAGTGACAGGGGGTTTTTGCTGTCATTTCCCGACCTGCTTTGCTACCTTATCTTCACGATTTTCGACCAAACATGTAGACCAGGCGAGTCGGCCTGGCTCCTCTTGATCGCGAGAGCAGAGAGCGAGCAGCTCCGGTTGGGATCCAGTCTGTAGCGGGAGGCAAGATGAGTTGGCAAACGGCGCTGTTCCGTGAGTTTCCTGAGGCTGTGCCACAGGACCGGTTCATTTCCAGATCCTATGAAGCCCTGCACCAACACGGATTTCGGACAGATAACACCATCGCGTTCGCGAGTGTCTGCCGCGATGAGCTCACTATGCCCTTTGTGGATGATATCGAGAACACCTGGGGAGAGGTGTTTATGTTCTCAAGTCTGGGGGGCATGCTCACCCTGGGCAAGACCGGATTCCTGGCCGCCCATCGCCATGCCCCGATCGAAGCCGGTCGTGAACGATATGTCTATTACGCCCTGCCGCATATTGCGATCGATGCTCAGGGAGAATTCGGCGTCTATCATCGTCCAGGCCGTCGGGATGCCTCCCATACCTGTGGCGCCTTGGTGGCCTTTCAACATGAGCTGGAGAGCAAGTCTCTCCAGTTGGCGGTCGATCCGGACGACCTTGAGCAAAGCGTGCTCAAACGACATCTGTTGGGCAAGCTCCGATACGGTGACGTCCCAGACTTGGTCTCTTTGACCAGGATCGCCTACACGGTCATCCTCGAGGAACTGGAGCGGATGATACGGCTGACCGTGGATCCCGTGCAAAGCGATTATGGCTTGTTTACCGGGATTCAGATTCACGTCCCTGAAGGCAGGCACTTCGTCTGGCCTGGGACAGACTATGTCGTCGTAGAGGGGAAACAGTTGACCCTGCCAAAGATGAAGTGATCACGCCTGTTCCGAGGCACGACCGGCTTGATCACACGTGAAGAATTACACGTCGCCGCGCTCGGCGCTCTGCTGGTCGTTGCTATTCATCTCGGAATTCAACCAGCCCGGGCCGGTGAAACGCCGGACGCGCCGCCATCTCTCTCCAAATCCACGCAGCCGGATGAGCCGTCGACGGGAGAACAACCCTCCGATCGCCATCGTGAACCGCGTATCGGGCCGCTCGGGCACCGCCTCCAGGAGATTATTTTCGCTGACGATCACCGACTCATCATCCCGCAATCCCCGCTCAACCTTGACCAGCTACTCCATGTGCCCGAATGGCTTCATCTCGGCGTCGACTTTCGCGCGCGCTACGAATCGTACTCCCAGCCGGTCAAAAAGAACGAAACCACGGGAGCTGCGCAGTTTTCTGAACGTACGGCGGTTCAGGTCGCCATACGCTATAAGCCGTTTAAATTTCATCTGGAGTTTCTGGATGCCCGCCCGCTTTACAACTACGGCCTCACGGTCAGCAACCGGATGGAAAACGAGAACGATCTGCTACAGCTCTATGGCAGTGTGGGAACGGACAATTTTCTTGGATCGAATCTGCCGACCGAACTGCAGATCGGCAAGTTTACTCAAGTCTTTGGAAAGGGCCGTCTCATCGCAAGGAGCAACTACAGCAATGTCCCCTTATCATTCGTGGGTGCTCACTGGACGTTGGGAGCGCGCAAAGATTGGGAAGTCCGCGCGTTCGCCATGCTCCCGGTACAGAATCATCAGACGTCGCCGGACACTGTCCCTTCCAACACGCTGTTCAGCGGCATGTCGTATCTGGACCAACGCATACCCTGGCTCCATACCGAACTGTACATCTTTTACATAGCGCAGAACGAGCAGGCACAGGGCATCACCGGCGTCAATCAAGATCAAAGCACCCAAGGCCAGCTGGAGGACCTCTACACCCCGGGCTTTCGCCTCTTCAAACCTGCGGCCAAGGCGACCTTCGATTACGAAATCGAATCCGCCTATCAGTTCGGCCGATCGGCTCTCAACCCTGGAAGCCCCCCCTTGACCACATTCGCGTATTTTCAGCATGCGGAGGTGGGCTATACGTTCGCTGTTCCCTGGACACCGTCGATCCGTTTCAAATACGACTACGCCAGCGGCGATAGCGATCCCAACGACAATTCAAACGGTCGCTTTAATCCGCTCTTCGGCACGCAAAATTTCCCGTTCACGTACACGGGCATTTGGTCTCTGTTCAAGCGGGCAAATATCAATTCTCCCGGCTATACCCTGTCCGTGGAACCGCTGAAGGACGTCCAGGTCATCTTCAAGCAACGCTTTTGGTGGCTCGCCCAATCCAAGGACGAATTCGTCGGATCTGATCTACAAGATCCGACTGGACAGGCCGGCAAGTATGTGGGGTCGGAACTTAACCTGCGCCTGGCCTGGACCGTCGGCCAGAATCTGCTGCTCGAAGGAGGATGGCTGTATCTGATGAAAGGAAGCTACTATTCCAATCTGGTGAACCAAGGCGTGGCAGGCGCACCAAATGATAAAAATACCGACTATGTGTTTGTGTCCATGAGGCTCTTCTTCTGATTCCCGTTGTCGCCGCGAACCGAACTCTCCAACCGGCGCTCGATTCCGATAAGCAGGGGCACTGTCGGCAACGACCTGAACGCCACCCTGCGGGTTGCGGCCATCGAGAGGGCGTGAGGCTCTGCACGTTAGTCCAGGATCGGCTTATCTCGTTCTTCCTTTTCGAGTCGGCCTCCCTCAAATTTGATGGCATTCTCAACCGCCTGGCTCAACGATTCGCCATACGCGAACATTCGGTAACTGACGTACGCGGTGAAGCAAGCCGTCGCCAACTCAGCGACCCCAATGACCATCGCTGCGCCAAGCCCTACGCCGAAGCCGAGCACCGTGCCGTGCCCCGGGACATCGTGCAAGAACTGCCACGTTGCCCGGCCTGCCGCGTTCGCACCATCTTCGATGGTGGTGAACAGACTCTTACTGCTCGCAGCAATAGAGTCAGTCCAAGACGCCGCCTCGGATTCCATCGTCTCGGTTGCGCTCTCCTCCATGGTGGACCTCCCTATACTCAGATGTTGAAGAGGCCATGGTATCTGAAATAAAAGCAGCCTGTAAAGGCATCGAAATCAGCCATCGCAGGTACAGCGGCCGCTGTTAGCGAAGAGAGAACGGCGAGGGTGCGACAGCTGCAGGGAAAGAAGTCGGCTTCCAATCACCTTGGGGTGGATAGCGGGCAGGAACGGATCTGTCAGAGAATCAGAGGTTGCCCGCTTGCGGCGGGTGAGGAAATCCCCTGCGCAGAAGGACCCAGTCTCTCAGCGGTACAAGGAGCCAGACCAGGAGCGCGACGTGGATGTTGATAAACGAAACGGCGATGCTGACCAGCGCAAGTCCAGGACCGGCATAGGTTGTCCACCAGGAGGTCTTAATCCAGATGCCGTCCCCATCTCTCGCGTGCCATTGTTCATTCTGCATGAGGTACTTTCCCAGCAGGGCCAGCGACAAGAAGGCTAGGCCGAGATTCGAGGAAAATACAATCGTGGCGATACGCTCTCCCTCGTAATGGCCGATCAAGGAAGCTGCGTAGGGGGTGAGTGAGATGAAGAGCAGATGGGTCAGGTTTAACCGCAGAGCCCGTTCATCACATGTGGTCACCGCCTTGAAAAACCGGTGATGATTGATCCAGAAGTAGGCGATCACGATAAAGCCTATGACATAGGCGGAAAAGTTGGGTACTTGTGTCAGGAGATCCGCGATCAATTCGGGGTTGGTGGTTCCGGGAACCTCTGGAGCCTTGAGGTCCAGCACGAGGAGCGTGATGGCAATCGCGTACACGCCGTCCGCCATCGTACAGAGCCGGTCAGGTTCGTAGGTCCGTTTCAAGTACAGGTGCAGTGATTTCATAATGGGACTGACAATCACTTTCCGGCCCAATGCAAGAGCGGGTAGCAGGTTTTCTGGACTAGACCCTACAGAAGCGGCGAGAGACGATGTCACGGGTACGGTACGGATGAGAGTCAGGAGAAACTCCAACCCAAGGCATCGTGCCGGAGGCTCAGAGAAGGTCTACTCACCTGTCTTGGAAACCGGTTTTCCAGCTCCAGCCTCTTGTTTCTCCTTCCAGATTGTGGCCTTGCCGAAACAGTAGCTTGAAAAAAGGAGGAACGGGATGCCAGGAAGCAAGGGCACAGGCACCAGAATGGCACCTATGATCATACTGTAATATCCCAGCGTCCAATACACGGACTTGACCGGCTCTCTCGCCCGGTCAGTACCCTCGATGCTTTGCATAAATCGCCAAGGCTGAAGCCACGTCGTTGAAGCTGGGTCGGAGGACTCGATTGCGGGCGCTGAAGCTGCCCACATTTCCATCTCTCTACAAGTCTCATCATTCAGTACATGACGCAGCAATTCAGCGGTCCACGTCTCTGGTTCGAACGCCACCGTCAAGCTCTGACATCGCTCGGTGGCGCTCGTCTTGATGATTCCCGGCCTGGCAGACAGGACCGCTTCCAACCCGCGTGCCATGTTGGGACGGGTCTTGAGCATCGGAACCCGGAACCGGACGCGCCCCGGAATCGAATGGACGATGTGGATGTTGCCGAACGGCTCGTGCAGTGCTTCCGACATAATGTGCCTCTATCCCAGAATCAAGGGCAGCGGGAACGGCCGATGTCTTCCCTGCTTCGGCATGGAGAACTCATGAACCGGTTGTGACCGGTCGTTCCGGCGCAGAGAGCAGCGCGGTCTGTACGGGTGATGGAGAAATAATCCTGACCGGCTTCTCTTCCATGATCGGACGCAGACCGTTCATCGTGGCGGCGATGGCTGATCCATTGCTGAGCAAGGTGGCTCCGATAGGCCCAAGCAGGCCGACGCAGGCTAACCCCAGCGCAATCGTGTTGGGAATTGAGATGATCTTCCAGTTTTGCTTGATCAAGTCCACTGTCTCGCGGCCGATATCGATGGCGAGGGGAACCTTCCACAGCCCTCCATGCAAGAGGACTACCGGCGCCGTCTCTCTGGCCGCTTCCGTCCCCCCCTCGACCGCGATGCCGACATCGGCATAGGCCAGCATGGGCGAATCGTTGATGCCGTCACCAACGACCGCGACCTTGAACCCTTCCTGCTGCAGTTTTTGAACCGCCTCTGATTTATCTCCAGGAAAGACTTCGGCGACGAACTCTGTGATCCCAAGTTCCGCCGCGATCCTTGTCGCGACGTCCCGATGATCGCCGGTGAGCATCACGATCCGTTTCATCCCTCGGCCCCTCAATGCCTCAATGACGTCGCGCGCCTCAGGACGTAGCGGGTCGGAGATGGAAAGCAAGCCGATGACCACTCCATCTCGCGCCACGCAGAGCGGTGAAATGGCCCGTTGCTGCATCCGCGAGATGTGACCTTGGACGTCCGGCGACAAATCCACCTCACGGAGCGTCATGAATCTGGGACTTCCGACGAGAATCACCGAGTCGTCCACGATTGCTTCGACGCCGAGACCCAAGCTGTACTCCGATGCAGTTCTTTCAGGAATCGCGAGTCCCCTGGCCTGGGCTGCCCGAACGATGGCATCCGAGACCGGATGCGAGAGCCGCAGTTCTGCTGCTGCCGCAAGCGAGAGAACCTCATCCGTTGTGCTGCTGTTGACCGGGACTACATCCAGGACATCAGGATGTCCCGTCGTCAAGGTGCCCGTTTTGTCGAACACGACGGCATTCACCTCTGCGAGGCTTTCGAGGTGACGCCCGCCTTTAATCAAGATCCCGTTTCGGATCGCCTTCGTCATGGCAGACAGCACGGTTGTCGGAGCCGCAATTCGGATGCCGGTCCCATAATCGATGATGAGGACCGCCGCTGCACCCTGCAGGCCACCGGCCATGACAAGGCTGGCGAAGGCGCCGCCGGCAAAACTGTAGGGCACGAGATCATTTGCCCATTTGACGGCGTAATTCTGGATCTTGGTTTCTCGAGCCGGGGCGGCCTCCACGAGGCGCAGAATCTGAGCCGCCTCAGTTTCGCTTCCGATCCGCTCGGCCCGAACATAGAGCTTGCCTTCGCGCACGACGGTCGCGGCATAGACCTGACCACCTTCCTCCTTCTCCACTGGGATTGATTCGCCGGTAAGCGAGGCCTGGTCCACCAACGCTTTGCCGCTGAGGACAGTGCCATCCACGGCGATGCGTTCGCCAGGATAGACGACCACGGTCTCGCCGACTTGAACCTCCGCCACGTTGACGCGCACTTTCTGCCCATCCCGAACCACCCACGCCTCGATATGCTGGTACCCGAGGATTTCCTCGATCGCCTTCTTCGATCGCATCATGGTGAGGTCGCGGATCCAATCCGCGACGTTGATCAGCCAGACCATGAAGATCGCCATCGGGAAATTCCCTTGCACGACGAGCAGCGAGGTCGCGGAGGCATCGAGCACATCGACGTTCAGCTTGCCGTCATCTGACAGTGAGCGATGGGCCCGCTTGAGCATCGGCAGGGCGCTGATGAGCAGCAAGAGGGGAATCAGCGGCGCCGCGAGCGGCTCCACAAGCAACGCCACACCAATGCCGGCGCTTGAGTACCACAGTTCATCTCCTGCTTCATCGGAGGACGTGGCCTCCGGTAAATCCGGCTGTTCCTTGACGGATCTATATGCAACCACCTCCTGCCCCGTCAGCGGCTGTAGCCAGGAGCACAGCTTGTCGGCTGTCCAGCTACAAGGATCGCACGTGACCGTGACACTGAAGCACCAATCGTTGACCTGGACGTCACTCACGCCTGGTTGATCGAGGAGCAGCCGGTGGAGTCCCTCAGCGAGGCCGGGCGAGTGTTTTAACGCGGGAACCCGTAACCGTGCGCGCCCGGGGATCGCATGGACCACGCTGGTCTCGCCCAACGTCGGACCCGATTTGAGAGGTTCCCCCCTGACTTGAGATGGCGCAACCTCGATGGGAGTGGAAAGGTCCTGTGTCTGCGGACTCTGTTGGGGGATCAGTGTGGCGAGCGCCTCTCGATCAGCCCCGTTGATGGGGAACCAGAGAAGACTCGCTTCAGGAGCGGGACTCTCGGCAGCCCTGTGCGTTACTGCCTCTTCACCACCGTCGAGCGTGCCGATCGAGGGGGGCTTGCCCTGTGCGGTGCCATTGATCTTCGCACGAACGCGCGGTTTCTTGTCCGGCTCAGAGCTCGATGCGCGCCGTTTGCGAGCCTTGATGTCAGACTTCTCAATCGTCGTGTTGTCTTCCATAGGTAACGAGACTCTCCTCGGAAAGCGGTCGGCCGTCGCGTTTCCGCATTCTGGATCAACGGGTCTGTGCGGGGACTTCTCCGATGGTCCGGTCAGGTCTTGGGGGTGCTGTCATTATTCTGGTCCTCTGAGGTACCGCTCCCTTGCTGCTGGCTCTTGGACTTCTCCAAATCAGCCTTGGCCTCGGCGAGCAGATCCTTGAACTGTTCGCCTGTCTCAGAAGCCAATTCGGAGACTGCATCAGCCAGGACGATCCCACCCTTGATCAATTCCTTCGCGATGGGACGGAAAATCGCTCCGATCCCTGACACAATGCGTTCCACGGCTGCCCTCCTTAGTAGGAACTCTCGCCCATTCTGATCTGAAAAGGATTCCGATCAGAGGCTAGTGTAGTGTTTCATTAATACGTTGACATTGACCGTTCGCCCTGAGCTCGTCGAAGGGCGAGTGTTTTCAAATGGTTCCGTTCATGGTTCGACAGGCTCACCACGAACGGAAGGTTAAGGAACTTATGCGTCACTACACTAGAGAGAGAACTTGTTAGGCTGATAACGAATGTGGTGCCGCCTCTTGCAGAGAGACACCCGATTTATTGTATCCACCCTACGACACCTTAGTTGGGACCGTTTCCCCGGCTGCAGGCGCTGCCAATTCGTTCTTGGCTTCGGTTACAAGATCGCTAAAATACCCACCAGTTCCAGAGAACAAGTCGGAGGCGGCCTCCTGGATCACGATCCCTCCCTTGATCGCTTCTTTGGCCACCCCGCGCAACACCCTGCCTGTGCCGGACGCAACTCCGGTCACCAGATTGCAGCCTGCCACACCGATTACCACTCCGACGATGCCGCCGATAATAGCTTCCACGGCTCCCTCCCTGTGTATGAGGTGATCTGCCTTAGTTGAATGGTCCTGACGGCCCTATAGTTTCGTAGAATGACCGTCGAGATCTATAGGCCATTCGGCTTGGAGCAGTCAAGTGTAAATTCCGTACGAGAACGCTTTTCTCACATAATGACCGATTCTTGATTGTCTCTCTAGACCAGATTAGATACAATCCGCTCGCCTCACTCCATCGAGGCGCCGAGCATGTCGTGAATCTCGCGAAGCCTGATGCGCCTCATTGCCATCATCAACCAGAAGGGCGGAAGTGGAAAGACGACCACGACAGTCAATCTGGCGGCCGCATTGGCAGAGCAGGGGCGGCGCGTGCTCGTCCTGGATCTCGATCCGCAGGCCTCCGCGTCGAGCTGGCTCGGCGTGAAAGACGGCGGACGGGGGCTCTTGGACGTTCTGACGAACCGCTCACCGCTGGCCGAACTGGTTCAGCCCACGTCGGCCGACGGCGTCGATATCATCCCCTCTTCCTCCTGGCTGATCGGGGCGGAAAAAGCGCTTGCCGGCGAAGTGGGTGCCGAAGCGATTCTACGGCAACGGCTCGGCGCGCTCAAAGGGTCCTGGCAGTATATTCTGATTGATTGCCCTCCGGCGCTGGGATTCCTCACTGTCAATGCGCTGACCGCGGCGCGGGAACTGTTGGTGCCGGTGGAGAGCCATGTCATGGCTCTGGGTGGACTGGCCCGTATCTTGGAAACCCTCGAGCAGGTCAAAGAGCGTCTCAATTCCGAGATTACTATGGCGGGCATTGTCGCTTGCCGGGTCGATTTGAGAACCCGCCATGCTCAGGAGGTAGTCGAGCAACTCAGAGGTCGTTTTGGACCGCTTGTATACAACACGCTGATCCGGGAGAATGTACGCCTGGCCGAATGTCCTTCGTTCGGCCAACCGATCACACGATACGATTCAGCTTGCAATGGAGCCGAAGACTACCGGAGGCTTGCGACGGAAGTGATCCGACAAGAGCATGCGTAAGTCCAGGCGAAAGAACCGATCACTGGAACCAGGAGAGGTCTGATGGCAAAGCGAAAGACGATCCGAGCCAACCCACTGGACAGCCTGATCCCCGACGCCGAACGTTCCTTGGAGCCATCGTCCCGCACAAGTCGCTCCCAACCCGCTGAGCGGAAGACAAAGCCGCCCGCACAGTCGATCCAGCCTACACTGGAGCATGCCGACATGCCACGATCAATCGAACCTCCGACGACCCCTCAGACCGCCGACCTGATGCACCGTATCGAGTCCCTGGAGCAGAGGAGTTCCTATCTTGGATGGCTCGCGGGCGGAGCCCTTCTCCTTGCGCTGCTGCTGTAGCCCTTTCGTTTCATCGCACGGGAAGAAAGAAGAACCCGATCGCGAACATCACGTAGACAGCCATCAGCATCACGCCCTCCATCCAGTGACATTCTCCGTCTGACGTCAGCCGACTGACGACGGCGACGGCGAGCACGATCGCGATGATCTCGAAGAAGGTGAAGTGAAGATCCATGGGCTGCCCCAGGAAATAACCCACGAAGACGAGCACCGGGGCCACGAACAACGCCACCTGTGTGCTGGCCCCGACCGCAATACCGAAGGATAAATCCATCTGGTTCTTTCGTGCGAACCCCACGGCATTCATCGCCTCCGCGGCGTTACCGACCAGCGCGAGAAAAATGATCCCGGCGAAGATCGGGGTGAATCCGAGCGATTCGGAGGCCGGCTCGATGGCTCCGACGAGGATTTCGCTCACGACGGCGATCACGACGGTGACCGCGGCCAGCACGCCGATGGCTTTCCCTTTGCTCCAATGGGCTTCGTGCGAGGCTCCATGCGACTCCTCCGCACCGGACGTCTCAGGATCCTTCTGGATGAGTTGCCGATGCGTCTTGAGGGTAAACACGAGACTCAGGATGTAGGTGACAAAGAGGACGATCGAAATCTCCAGGCTTACTGCGCGCTCCTGACCGCTTGCGAAATGAAACATCGCCGGAATCAGAAGTCCTATCGACGCCACGAACATGAGGCCTCCGCTCATGCCGGCCACCGTCCTGTTGAAGTGCTGACCTTGCCGACCCCAGCCACCGACGATCATCGAAAGGCCGAGCGAAAACAGCGTATTGCCCAGGATGGACCCGGTGATCGAGGCCTTGACCACATCGATCAAGCCTTCCTTGAGGGCGAAGCCGGCGATAATCAACTCCGGCGCGTTACCGAGGGAGGCGCTCAACAGTCCACCGATCGTGGCTCCCACATAGTTCGAGAGTTGCTCCGTCGCACGGCCCATGAGGCCGGCGAGCGGGATAATGGCCAGGGCGGAGACCAAAAAGACGGCAATCGGGCTCGCCTGATACCAATCTAGTGCGAGGGCGATAGGGATACAGATCAGCAGAACGTTCAGGCTCATCACCAATCTCCTCTCACGTCAAAAGTTGATCGTGCGTCCGGTGTCCCGTTCAAGGCGGAACAGTGATTCGTAGTAGCCGAACAGAGCATCCAGATGATTGATTTCTGTTTCCCCATAGGAGCGGCGTGCGCTTTCCAAGTCGAGGATTCCGACTTCCTTTTTCGAATAACCCTCTTGAGCGGCCTGAAAGACCATGGAAGAGTGCTCGATTGCTCCATTGGTCGCATCGACCAGTTTCCTGGCGTGCAGGAACCTGCGGTATGAGACGCTGACCTCGTTCTGGATCAGCACCGTCGCCTTGTCCACTTCGGTTTGGGCCATCCTGATGGCCACCTCAGCCTCGACAATCCCTCCTTGATTCCTATCGAAGACCGGAAGCGGCACGCTGAAACCGATGCCCCACTGTTGCTGGTTGTCCGGACCGTGAGGTCCCTGGACCATGTATCCCAGCTGTGCCGTCACGTTGGGATAGGGAATCACTCGTGCCAGTTTCAGCTCCGTTTTTCGTTTGTCGAGGACGATCCGGCGGGCCCGGATGTCCGGACGGTTTTCCACCGCATAGCTCACGAGTTCAGCGAGCTTTAGCTCCTTTGGGTAGAATATGAGGGGTGTTTCCAGTTCGATTTCGACATCCGGGGACAGCCTTAAGAGGACCCGGAGGTCGCCTGAGGCGTCTTCGACGGCTTGCAGATCCTTGAGCACTTCCGCTTCCGTGTTGACGGTCAGCAGACCCAACCTCACCCGATCGATGTCGGAATCTGACTTCCTGCCGGACGATTGAAACGATTTCGAAAGAATGTCCAGCGCCTTTTGGTCGATAGCCAGGTGGCCACGCTGTCGCTGGAGATTAAAATAGCTGTCCTTGAGCACAAACACCAGTTGCCGAACCACATCTTCGAATCCTGCCTCTACGGATGAGGCCTCCAAGTCGGCAGCCTTGATTCTGTAGCCTCTCTTTCCGGCCACTTCGAACAGTTGACTCACAGACGGACCGACCATTCCGCAATTGGTCAGGTTGCATCCTTGAGTATAGGCACTCAGGGTGTTGACGTTGAGCGTTGGATTGGGAAAGAGCCGGGCGGTGATTTGGCGACCTTTGGCGGCATCAATTCCGTAATGTGCCAGTAGGAGGTCCAAGTTCTGTTTCAGGAACAAGCTCATGGTTTCGTCCACTGTGAGCTGCAAGACGGTGGGTCCCGGACGAAGGGGTTCGACTTTGGGTATCGTCTCACGCTTGAAGAACCCGTCCCCAAACAACCCTCTTTGGATTTGTGACAGCCAGTCTTCGACGGCTGAGGGGATAAAAGGGATATCGGGTATCTGCGCCTGTCCGTTGGTTGTCGGTATGAGGCATGCCAGTACAGTCACGATTACGAGCGCCGCCCGAGAGACCGCGCGTCGGACAACTCTTCTGCCTAGTACGCGATGCAGCTCCACCATTGTTCACCTCCCTGATGCAAGAGACGAAAGGACAGCACTGCGAACTCGACAACAGACGCACACATCGGGTAAGAATGGCCTCCGGCGGCTGCGAAGCAGCCGAAGCGATCGCACGCGATTGGGAAAGAGCCATGAAACTGCTCGGGCGCGTCAATGAAGTAACCGATCTCACGACGTTTGTCGAGTCTTGTTCGGACGGTGATCGTGCTCGTCTGGACGGATTGAGGCAACCGCTGTGCGATGCGCGCGCGAGAATTTGTCGGACGGACGGACGGGTGCTCATCGAGACAGCGACGGACAGGACCGGTAATTTTCAACTTGATGTTTTAACCCCATCGGACGACCCATTGTTTCTCATGATCGATGCCGACCGGGAGACCTCGGCATCCGGCGTGGAACAGCAAGAGGTCGGCTGTTGGTACCGTTCCGCAAGTTTTGTGGCTGCCGCGATGGATGATCGGCCAAGGGAGATCGATGTCATTCGCACAATTATTCCGACCTCATCCGGTTTCAACAGCGTTGACTTGTCGGCACTCCTCGCCCGCACAAAGGCGGAAGAAGCGGATCTTGAGTGGATCAGCGGCACGATCGCTGCGGCGAGCGTCTCACTCGAATGCGGCGGCAAAGGAGCACGCGCCTCCGGCAAGCTGGTTCTTACACCTGACAGGTCCGGTGATCTATCCAAGGTCCTGGCCCATTCCATAGAAAATTTTCGCCTGGATTTACCAGGCCCATCCTGGTTGGTCGGTCTGGTGGTATCGCGAGACAAGATCGAGGCATCCATTAAAGGCGGCCTTCAGGAACTTGCCGCTCAAATCGAGGCAAAACTGAAACTGAGCGCGCTTCATGCTTTTGCCGATCACCTTGGTCCGCCCGACCGACGATCCGCCACCACTCTAACGGAAGAGGCGACCTTGTCTTTCAGTGTCCTGCACTTCTCGGCATCTGGAACTTCGGACCGCGATCACACCATTACTGCCGAAGCCTGCCTCGGGTATCCCAAAAACCTCCTCCCGGCATGACGAGTTAGCGGATTAAACATGCACCGACCCTCCGAGTCTGGTCATTCGGCAGTTCACCCAGGGCGAGTCCATCATAGAGCGCATAGAGCGCAGGAGCCGGTTCGCTTCCCCGCCTATGAGGCCATAGAACTTGTCGAAGGCCAATCGGGACGGGCGCGCTTAAACGGGGTCCGACCCTGGGGCCCTCGGCATTCAGGACGCCCACTTGAGCGCCAGCTTCTTCTGGTTGATGGCACAGTCTCTCAGGTAGAGGTTGATGAGATGTTGATACGGCATGCCAAGCTCATCAGCCAGCCCTTTGAAATAAGAGATCGTTGTGCTGTCCAATCGAATGGTAATAGGTTTCTTGAGTAACTTCCGGTAGGGATTTCGCACCCCTTTCATTCTGGAGAAGTCATACTCGGCTCTCATGTGTCACCTCTCGTAGTGTGTCGCTTCGCTTCGAGTAGCTTTCCGTGCCGAAATAATTCGGATGACGCCATCGTTTTCCAGATAGCAATGACAGACGATCAGAAGGCGCAATTTAACGCTAAGTCCCATCATCAGGAAACGGTCTTCATCGCCTGAGTGGTCCGGATCATAGAACCTGATCGCATGATCATCGAGAAAGACCGTTTGCGCCTCCTCGAATGAGACGCCGTGTTTTCGCATGTTGCTGCGGTTCTTGGCCTCATCCCATTCGAACCGCAGCTCATGCATATGTACAGTGTACATATCATTGACGTCATCAGCAATGGGAATGACTAGGTTCCTCGCGGAACGTTTGCCACGGATGGATTCCTATGGAGCAGCAGCGCTTGCCCTTTAGCCCCCTTGGGCATCAATGGATACAGATCACCGAGAAAGCCGGATGGCTCAATGGTCCGCGCCGGTTTGGTTGGGACACACCTCATCAGGAGCAGGATCGCGCAACAGAATATCGTTATCATGGACCAGGGCACCCTCGCTTCACTTGCAAGACATGCTCCGGATCGTGTGTTCGCCCAGGCAGCGGCCTCCGCTGCGACCGGCCATCCCGATCATCCGCAATGAGCAGTCGTTTCGTCCGCCAACAAAGGGGGCCGGCCCCATTGGTGGTCGAAATCTACCTTGAGGTGCCCTGGGCATCACCTGAGTCCTGCCTTTATCTTCATTGCCGTGCGCTCGGAAACAAACCGACGGCTGTGGTATCATCCGGAGCCGTGACAACCCGGCATTATGGAGATTTCGAATGGGACGAGGCAAAAGCTCGCACAAACCTTCTCAAACATGGTGTTTCCTTTGAGGAAGCTCTTACGGCATTCGCAGACCCACTGGCCATTGACGCACCGGATCGATACATACCAGGGCGGTCGGTCTTGATCGGAAATTCAGCCCGTGGCCGGGTTCTATTCGTCGTACATGAAGAGCGACGGGACAGCATTCGGCTGATCAGTGCCAGAAAAGCCTCACCAATCCAGAGGAGAAAATATGAAGAGGGACCCGACGCATCGTAGACCAATTCCACCTGACGACGCCCTGGAACGATACGATTGGGGCAAGGCTGTCCGGGGGCGACACGCCCATCGTTTTCCGAAAAGCGCCCACGCCGTCGTCATCGCTCCTGAATTATGGCGACACTTCGGAACGGCGGATGCCGTGAACGACGGATTGCGCCTGTTGCTGAAGGTGGCGACGTTGGCAAAAACGGGAAGCCCGCACAAGCGCCTGCGGACCAAGAAAAGGCGGGAAGTCGCGTAATAGGGGAAAAGGAAATCGCTTGCTCGCCGGGGATCCCGACGAGAGATTTCCGAACCTCATCGTCGAGCCGCAGCACCGGAACAAGCAGGACCTTCCGACTCACTTACTTCTCACCGATCGCCCTCCTAAGCTCTTGCTTGGCTTCATCCTCGCCGGAGAGGACGAGGCGATCGCAACCGGCGACGAGGATCTCCTCACCCTGCGTCGCCATCGGAACCTCGCGATCGTGAGTCCTCGTCAATTCCTCAAGCGATTGCATGAGAGCCAATGAGTTGACCTCCTCGCCGGCCCGGCAACCACGGTACTTACCCCTTTCGTCTTCCAGCCACTATCGAGCCGGCGCAGCCTGCACCAAGATCATCTGCAATGATCAGTCGCTGCGATTGCGATGGAGAGTCGCGGAGCTCTTACCCCACCTTATAGCCCTTGCCTTCCAAACAGACACCATAGGCGCGGTTGAACTGTTGCTGTTCCTGCTGCCGCTCGGCAGAGGCCTCCTGCACCTCGCGTTGATATTCCATCTCCGCACGGCGATGGCGAATCGCGCCGGCTCCTCCCCCGACCCCCGCCCCGATCGCCGCGCCTTTAGCGGCATTGCCGCCGATCGCGCCCCCGATCGCGCCGACGGCCGCGCCGCGCGCCGCGCCGCGCACGGCTTGCCCCTGTTCGGGAGGCGGTGGCGCCGCGGCCATTGACGTCTGGTTCGGATCAATGCCCGTTTGCTCTTTTGCCCACTTGTAGCAGGTAAACTGGTCGAGCTCCTGTTGATCCTTGCTCTGTCCCTTTTCAGGGAAGATGAACACTTCGGCCTGGACGTCGACTGAGACTCCGATCAGGCCGCTCAACAGCGCCGTTCCGATAAGACACACGACAGGTTTCATAAGCTCCTCCGAATCGTACATGGTGATGTGATCCTGGTGTTGTGGTGATGGTCTCGTTAGTGCTTGTCCGGGATTCGATACGTCAATGACGGCCATGTCGCAATGCCTTCACCATCTTGTTCCGCGCTCTGGAACCCGGTGACCGTCGTGATCTGGCGGACCAAGATGCGTGAAATCATCTCGCCTTCTCCGGTGATGCCCTCGAACTTGCCGGTGCCTCCGACAATCGTAAAGGGTCCGCGACAGCCTTCGAGATCGCCTTTGCACGTAAATCTCGCATAGACGCGATTGCCCTCCTCATCGGTCAGGATGCAGCGCCCCTGCCCTGCCTTGGTCATCGATTTCAGATCGCCTTCGGCGGTTGCGGGACAGACGATCGACGCGGCGTGCAAGGCGCCTTTGCCGTCCTCCACGTAAAACGTTCCGCTGTAGACGCCGACCAAATAGGCTTGGTCCTGACCGACCGGAAAGACAAACGACCGCGCCTTCCATGTCGCCGCCGCCTTGACCGCTCCTTCTTCCGCACCGGCAACCGCGTCGACGCTCGCGACTACCGCAAGCATCGCAAGCACTAACCCCATCATTCTTGTCTTCATACTGTCCCTCCTCTGTTGTTTCACCGAACGTTCTTGTTGAAATCCATGATCTCACCGAGGATCGATCACGGTCCCGGCAACATTGACATCTTCAGCCTGCGCTTTTCACCAACCGAAATCCCAGATGGTTCGTCCCTGTGTCCAGCTCACCCTTCCCTCGCCCGCCTGCAATATAGCGCGCACAGTATTGGTCGGTACAGAGGAATGAGCCGCCCTTATGCACTTTGTTCTTCACGCAAGACTGGCACAGATTCATATGACTTGTATTTTTGAACCCCTTGTGCAAAAGTGCAAGCCATGAAATATATCGACCGGCAACAGGCAGCGCGTCTTCAAACCCTCCTTCGGTCTTTTCCGGCCGTGCTCCTCGTCGGTCCCCGTCAGTGCGGCAAGAGCACTCTGGCACATCACGCGCTCCCTGGTTGGATGCATCTCGATCTCGACCGCCCGGCCGACATCGCTCTGCTGGCCGCTGATCTCGAGGGATTCTTCGACGCTCACCCTCACAAGGTCGTCATCGACGAGGCCCAGCGGCTACCCGAAGTCTTTCCCGTCCTGCGTCACGTGATCGACCGTTCGCGGGGCAAAGGTCGCTTCCTCCTGTTGGGATCGGCAAGCCCAGCCATCATGCAGTCGGTTTCCGAGACGCTGGCCGGCCGGGTAGCGCTCCTTGAACTCACCCCTCTCCTCTGCTCGGAGCTGACCGGCACCGCCCGATCAGCCGACCGCTGGTTCTGGGGTGGGTTTCCACCGATCCACGGTTTACGGAACTCGGACGCGCGCAGCGAGTGGCTCAACGCCTATGTCTCAACTTTTCTTGAACGCGACCTCCCTGCCCTCGGCATTGGACTGCCAGCACGGCGGCTCCGGGTGCTATGGACGATGCTGACCCATATCCACGGCAATCTTTTAAACGTCAGCGACCTTGCGCGGTCACTGGCCGTGTCCTCCCACACGATCGCGGGTGACCTGGATGTGCTCGATGGAGCATTCATGCTCCGCCGTCTCCCGCCGTACTACGCCAATGTGCAAAAGCGCCTGACGAAGAGTGTCAAGCTCTACGTGCGGGACACGGGTTTGCTGCACTTCTTGGCCGGCTTGCGCCGCCCCCCGGAGTTGGCAACGTGGTCCAGGCGAGGCGCGTCGTTCGAAGGTCTGGTGATCGAAGAACTCGCGGCCCTCGCCGCGCGCCGGCTGGTTCGCCCTGAGTTGTTCTTCTGGCGAACACAGGCCGGCGCCGAGGTGGACCTCCTGATTGTCGAAGGCCGACGCATCCTGCCGATTGAAATCAAAGCCGGCTCGGCAGTGGACCGCTACGCCGTCGCCGGACTGCGACAATGCATGAAGGATCTGGGCCTGCGCCGAGGTGTGGTCGTCTCGACGACACGAGAACGACGCCGCCTGTCTCCGGACATAGAGATCATCCCCTGGGCCGACATTACTTCCGGTCAGATCAAACTGTTCTGATTCCCTCTCAGAGACATCGCTCACAGACTTTTCTCCAATCCATCTGGACACCTGCGCCGTTCATCAGGCCTCTCGCACCAACCGAAATCCCAGATGGTTCGTCCCTGTGTCCAGCTCGCCCTTCCCGCGCCCGCCTGCAATATAGCGCGCACAGTATTGGTCGGTACAGAGGAATGAGCCGCCCTTATGCACTTTCTTCTTCACCCCTGGTTCGCTGGGATCGAAACTGTCGGACGGCCCCTGCGGGTTGCGCGCGACCGGTCCCTGAGCGGCCAAGATCCGATAATAGTCATGCCGATACCAATCGTTGGTCCACTCCCAGACATTGCCCGCAATATCGAAGAGCCCATAGCCGTTCGATGGAAAGGATGCGACAGGGGCGGCATGTTGGTACCCATCCTCGTTCGTGTTCTGGTCGGGGAAATGCCCTTGAAATGTATTGGCCATGAACTTCCCCTTCGGTTTCAGTTCATCGCCCCAGGGATAGGGTTTGCGGTCGAGTCCACCGCGTGCGGCTGATTCAAACTCGGCCTCGGTGGGCAGGCGCTTCCCTGCCCAGGTTGCGTAGGCCAGCGCGTCTTCGTAGGCGATATGGACGACGGGATAGTGTCCACGGTCTTTGATGTGACTCTGCGGTCCCTCCGGATGGCGCCAGCTCGCTCCCTTCACATAACTCCACCATTGGAAATGATCGTTCAGTCGTACAGGACTGTCGGGCGGCGAGAAGACGACCGAGCCCGGTACGAGATTCTCCGGCGGCGCGCCGGGAAAATCCTCCGCCCGCGGCGCCCGCTCGGCGACCGTCATGTACTTGGTCGCGTTCACGAATCGGGCGAACTGCTCGTTCGTGACTTCGGTCTTGTCCATCCAAAAGCCCTCGACGTACACGCGATGCCAGGGCTGCGCGTCCGGGAACTCGTCTGCGCCCATCCAGAACTCGCCTCCCGGGATCCAGGCCATTCCGTCCGGCGCAGGCCCGGGCGGGGCTGGTTTGTTTTGCGTTGATCCTGGGACCGGTTGGGCCGTTGAGACTTCGACGGCAGCGGCGTCTTTGCCGGCAGATTGAGAATTGCGATTCGCCTTGGCGGACGAGATGCCCATGTCGCAGGTCATAACGGTCGAGGCTGGTGACGACCGCGAACCGTCGTAAAACCAGTGCCAAAGACCTGCGGCGACGAGCCCGCCGAATACAACCGTAGAAACCGCCCATGAGAGCCGCGACATGGTGGGCATTGTCCCTTCTGGTGAGCTGCTGAAGCAAGTTCATTCTGCTGCAAGTTTCTTGAGACAAGCCACTCAATCTTGGCGTCAAGAAATGAACGGTGCCCGGACGACAAACGCGCATTATTCACGATGGTTCGTCGCGCAATCGCCAACCGAGGTCCACAGCGCGAGGAATAAGGAGCGCCACGTGTGTGGACGCCGGCGAGATGGTGAGCCGGCGGTGTCTTGGCTCGAGGGGACGTGAAGAACGGAGGCAGACTCGGCTCAGTCCACATGGTTCCTTCCTGTATCCGGTTCGCCTTTTCCTCGGCCTCCCGCGATATAGCGCGCCCAATACTGGTCGGCGCAAAGGAATGAGCCGCCCTTGTGGCTCTTTTTCTGGACGACGCCCCAAGGTTGACACACGCTCCATATTCGGCGATATTGGATTGCATGGAATACATTTCTCGAATGATTGAAAAGCGGCTGGCGGACATGCTGGCGCGCGGCAGGTCGGCACTGCCCTGGCAGGACATCCCGTCGGTCATCGAGGAATTCCTCGGATAACCCAACCACGCGACCAGCACCGCCTTCGCCACACCGAGTTTCTCGCTTCCATCCATGTCCTTGCTTGTGGTGTCTTCACTCGATTCGCTTCACGCTTGTTGGTCTCCTCGAAGTCGGGCCACATCCTCATCAATCAGCCATTGTCTCGCACCGGCATGAGACGCATGATTATTGTTCCTCCGTAGATTGGATATGCGTTTTTCATCATTCACCTCACACATGGTCTTCGTGCGTTGAGTCAATCAGTCGGACAAGGTTTTCCGCTTGGAGGCTTCATGCATGGCACGGTCGATCCCACCACCGCCGGCGGTTTTCAGCTCCTTCAATTCGATCGTGACCTTGTGAATCTTGCCGGTGAACTTGTTGTCGCGCGCTTTGTAGTCTTCCGTGACCGGAGTCCCTTCATCGACGCCGACATCGGCCCCCTCATCGGCCGAATAGACACAGCATTGGGTATGCTCGATCCGACCGTCGGCGACCTTATCCCCATTAACCGAGAGTATGCCCATACCGCCTTTGCCTGGTCCCCCACCGTCGTAGTCAAATTCGTACCGAATTGCAGCCTTCCCCGTGCCAAGCGCCTGCGGAGATGAAATGGTAAAGCGCTGCAGGCCGACGAAGTTGTAGGTGTAAGTCGGCTTGCCGTCCTTCACATACAGACTCCAACCTCCGAAGCGCCCGGCTTGAGCGAGGATGACGCCGTCGGCGCCTCCCTCAGGAATTTCCACTTCTGCTGTGATCGTGTGCGAGCGGTTCTTCGTGTTGATGAATACGTTCTCCGACATACCGGTCATACCTTCATACAGGGTCAAGGTCGTACGACCGGCCATCAAATCCGGTCGCCCCGCAGTGGCGGCATTCATGCGCTCCAACACGCGATCGTCGATGGGGAGCACGTGATACTTCACCGCCTCCTTCATGAAGACTGCCTGTAGCTCTTTGAGCTTTGCCGGATTCTTGCCAGCCAAGTCCGTGGTCAGGCTGAAATCCTTGTGCGTGTCATAGAGTTCCCACTTGTCGTCCGCGAGGCTTTGCCGCGGTTCATATTCCCATGGAGCCCGATGGACGGTCCCGGCGAACCACCCATCGACGTAAATGCCCCGGTTGCCCATCATCTCGAAGTATTGAATGGGTCGGCGGCTCTTCGCCTTCGCATCGTTGAAGGTGTAGACCATGCTGACGCCTTCGATCGGAGACTGTTTGGTCCCATTGACCATCTTCGGTTCCGGCAACTTCGCGGCTTCCAGGACCGTCGGCGCAATGTCGATCACATGATGGAACTGGCTCCGCACCTCGCCCCTGGCCTTAACGGCCTTGGGCCAGTGAATCACCATCCCATTTCGGGTACCGCCAAAATTCGATGCGACCTGCTTGGTCCAGGTGAAGGGCGTATCGCCTGCGACAGCCCATCCGGCGGCCATGTGGTTGTAGGACATCGGCCCACCGAGCTCGTCATAATGTTGCAGGATGCTCTCGACGGTTTCCGGCACACGATTGAAGTAGGTGTACTCGTTGAACAGGCCGTTCATCCCTCCCTCGGCGCTGGTCCCGTTATCGCCGCAGATGTACATGATCAACGTGTTCGCCATCTGACCGGTTTCTTCGAGCGCATGGATCAGTCGGCCGATCTCGCTGTCTGTGTATTCGGCGAAGCCGGCGAAGATCTCCATCTGACGCGCGAAGAGTTTCTTTTCGTCGGCGCTGAGTGTGTCCCAGTTCTTGATGGCCTCAGGTTTGGGCGCGAGTCTGGTGCCGGCAGGCACGACACCCAACTTGATCTGGCGGGCCAACGTCTCTTCCCGGAATTGATCCCACCCTCCGTCGAACTTCCCTTTGTACGTTGCGATCCATTCTTTCGGCACATGGTGCGGCGCATGGGTGGCGCCCGGCGCAAAGTAGATGAAAAACGGCCTGTCGGGCGTGAGCGATTTCTGGTACTGCATCCAGTGAATCGCCTGGTTCGTCATGTCTGTCATGAGGTGATACTTCGGATCGTTCGGCAACTCCACCCGTGCAAATCCGTCATAGAGGGCCGGCGCCCATTGGTTGGCTTCACCGCCGATGAAGCCATAAAACTTGTCGAAGCCCGACCGGGTCGGCCAGCGATCGGTGGGACCCGATGGACTCACCTCCCAGGCCGCTGTTTCATGATTCTTGCCGAAAAAGGCCGTGTTGTAGCCGTTCAGCCGCAACATCTCCGCGAGCGGCGCCACGCTATTGGGGCGTTGACCGGTGTTGCCAGGAAAGGCCGTTGCGGCCTCCGTGATCGCGCCCATATTGTTCGTGTGATGGTTGCGGCCACTGAGCAAGGCCGCGCGGGTAGGCGAGCACAACGCGGTGGTATGAAACTGGTTATACCGCAAGCCGTTATCGGCGAGACGTTCCACGGTCGGCATGTGAATGGGTCCGCCGAACGCGCTGGACATGCCGAAGCCGAAGTCGTCAATGAGCACGATCAGGACGTTCGGAGCCTTGGCCGGCGCCTTGATCTCGAACCGCGGCGGCGCCTTGACGTTGCGCGCATCGAACGTGGTGATCGTCGGGCGTTTCGGCTCCTGGATCGGCAGCACCGTGCGGTCAATGCCTCGCCCTTGCTCAGCGCCGGCCCTGATCTTTGTCGAAGGGTCGAGCTTGTCGGCTGCGTACGCGAAGTCATTTGCGAGGGTTACACCCGCCCCCAATGTCAGTAGAGCAGCAGTGACAGCCAAAAAGTTTGGACAGGGTCTCATCGCAGTTTTTCTCCTATCGAACGGCTTACCCGCCACACGATTCACCGTGATTGCTGTGAGCAATCACGGTCGTTTCGGTCAGGAATCACGACTATGGCTAATTCCCGGGCGTGTACCATATCGGACTCGTGTAGGCTCTTTCCTGGAGCATCATCGCCGTGCCAGGCAGCGGCTTGCTGCCAAGGCGTTTTGCATCGTAGGCCGTCCAGCGCGGGGTCGGGATTTCGATCACGCGCGCATAATAAAACGCGCGCTGGCCTGCGTCGAAGTCCGGGTCTCTCCATACCGTGATCAGTTCCGGATCGCCGATGGTGTTGGTCCAGGTCGCATTGGCCACATCCACCGTGTTCCCAACGGACGACAATTTGCCCTCTTTTCCCGGCTTGCGTTTGTCCGCGTCGCCCCAGACGACGTCATAGATTTTCTCATGCACTTCGCCCTTGGCATCCAGCCACCCCTTGATGATCTGGATCCGATCCAGGTTGGCCCCGATGGGGTCTTTCAGCGCCGCAACGAGGAAGGTCGGGACCTTCCCTTTCGGAGCGTCGGTCAAATCGCCGCCCATCGGCACGCCCTTGGTATACCCGACGGCTGCGGGTAGCCGATTGTGCATATCGGGGGACTCAAAGTCCCAACCGCCGAAAAACCGCACGATCATGCGGGAACCGGTCGTCGCGTAGGTCTCGCGGCGTTTCATTGCGTCGAAGATCGCTTCGCGCGTGTTCTCCGTCGCCCAAACTGCGGCGTAGCCGGAGGCGGAAACCTCCCAATCCATCACCTTGACGCCGGTCTTAGGATTGCTGAAGAACGCCCTCGTCATACGCTCAGGGCTTGGCTCCTGCGGCGCCGTCTTGCCGAAGAAGTTATCCTCTTCCATCGCGGTGAGGCCGTTGTGCGCATCGCTCCCGCCGACAAGGCCGAACTTGTACGGATTGACGCCGAGCTGCGCTTCGAGCTTGAGACCATTTTTATAGGCCGAGCGCGCATATTCAAACTCAAGCATCTCGGGCTTCTTGGCTTCGGTGCCGTCGAGGTTGCCTTTGTCCCAAATCTCGAAATTGGCGAATTCATCGGTCGGCGAGAGGACCGGATGCGCCTCGCCGGTGCCTTTGGTCTGCGTGACTTCATACAGCCGTTCCCATTTCATGCGTGTCTCGGCATACTCCTGATCGATCTTTTTCCCGAAGGTCTCGACCATGGGAAACATCCGGCCATTGCTCACATTGCCGTTATGGGCGATCGCCAGCACTTCGCTCCCGGTCTTGTCTTCCGTGGCCGCCATCCACTTCCATAGATCCACCGGGTTGTCGCTGCCGAGCGGCTTCAGCGTGGTGAAGGGCTCCACGAGACTTGCCTTCGCACCGTTCTCGCGGAAGATGACGTTCCGGTGCAGGTTGTTGCCGCCCGTGTTCGAGGTCCATTCGTAGCCGATGAAAGCTGTAAATCGACCGGGATCGTTATAGGCTTCCGCCGCCTTGATGACCTCCTGCCAGGCCGAGCGATAGGCGCGAGTGCCAGGAAGAGGAAATCCCTTGGGAAGTTGTCCTTTTCCGAAACTGACGATGATGTCGATCGCAGCCTCTGCGCCATGGCCGGATCTGATCTGGTCATACCATTTTCTACCTTGTGGAGTGGCTAACAATTCGGGATCGCCGCTCATCAACTGCGGAAAGAATCCAAACCCGTCAGAGTGGTCCGACACCACCAACCAGTCGAGCGGCCGGGAGAGCTTCACTGGTTGGCCGGTATTCGACACGAGCTCCTCGCCTCTGGCAAAGCGGTAGGCATCTCGTGGCGTCAGCCTTGCACCAAAGGCGCCCGCATCCATTGAAAACGACGTGTGCAGATGCTGGTCGCCGAACAACGGCCTGGTGGGGAAATTGCGCCCCGCATAGGGCGAATAGGCCGGCTTAGATGGATGAACCTTTTCAAGCGCGGCCTTGTCGGCCGATCCGATATCGCTCTGTTCATGCGCCAAGGCCCATGGCGCAGTACTGAGACCGACCAGTAAGACCGCAACGGCTGACATGCGAAACGGTGACATGGCTACCTCCTTAAAACTGCCCTATACGTTGAATAACCCAGAACATCGCTACAGTCCCGATGGCGTAGGCCGGTGCCCACTCTATCCAGGGCGGGAGCGGCCTACGAAGAAGACGGACGAGAGCCATCGCGCTGAGCACGGCGGCAATAAACAGGAGTTGTCCAGCCTCAACGCCGAGGTTAAAAAACAACAAGGCGACCGGAATCTGTCCTTGCGGCAGGCCCACCTCGCTCAACGCCCCTGCGAAGCCGAAGCCGTGCAGCAACCCGAAGGCAAACGCCACGATCCAGGGCGCACGGGCCGTGAGCCCTCCCCGCCCGTTGCATCCGCGGATGATCTCGGCCGCCACAAAGACGATCGAGAGTGCGATGACCGCCTCCACGGGCGCCTGCGGCACCTCCACAAATCCGAGCGCGGCCAGGGCGAGCGTAATGCTGTGCGCGATCGTAAAGGCCGTGATGGTCTTCACCAGGCGCCACGTTCCTTGGGTGATGATCAGGAGGGCCAGCACGAACGAGAGATGATCGATGCCCCGCAAAATATGCTCGACGCCGAGCTTGAGGTACAGGCCCGCGACCATCAGGCCGGATTGGCCTGCGGGAATCACCGCCGCCGGTTGTTGAGGTGTCAGCCGTTGCGTCCAGCTCGTGCCGTCGGCAAATTCGGCCCGCACCAGCGCATCGGTCATCGTTCGTTCCAGCCCGACAAGGCGCACCGATTGGCCGCGCAAGGGGTCGATCGACTTCATCCGCCAGATCTGGATCGCTGCGCCGCCGGTCTCGCGCCTGACGACCGGTGCGGACTTTTCTGTTCGCCCTGAGAATTCCACCGACAACGCCAGCCGCATCTCTCCACGCATCGGCGTCTTCCAGAGCACGGCAAACTCGCCGGAGACAGTTTCGTGCAGTTCAAGGTAGGCCGGCCTCACTTCATGGGCAGCGGCCGGAACGGTGAGGAATACCAGCAGCATCAAGACGATGCCGACCTTCATTGAGCCACCTTCGCGAAGGGGCCTATCAGCGGCCGGACTGTTTCATCGACGACGACCTCATACTTTTTCAACAGGCCGGCAAAAAACTGTTCGTTCGCCCTGGCTTGTTGCGCACGGTGCCAGTCCTCCAGTACCTGAGTCCGCACCTCTCCGAAGGGACGCACCACGGGGCTCTCCCGCCCATTGACCCTCACCAGGTGAAATCCATAGGCCGAGGGGACCGGCCCCAGCCATCGATCCGGTTCCAAGGCAAAGACCTGTCGGGCAAACTGTTCCCCAAAGAGGGTTGACAGCGTTTGCTCGTCCAACGTGGCGTAATCGCGGTCCAGCAACGTGTAGTCGCCCAATTGCGCGGGACCATGTTGGGCGACTCGGGCAAGTCCGGTTCTCGCTCCGGCCTCCGTCTTGAAGAAGATTTGCGTAAAGGAAATGCGCGCGGGAGTTCTGTAACGAGCCGTTTCCGCGTCATAGAGTCGGCGCAACTCATCTCCTCCCGGCTCAGCCAACCGAGCAGTGTCTTGCACGAGAAATTCCATCTTCTGCGCCAGCCGGCGGCGGACGATGGTATCGTTGTCGTCCAGCCCGATTGCTTTGGCTTCGCGGGCGAGAAGTTCCTCTTTCACATAGTCTGCGACAAGGCCTCGAAGTTCCTCTTCGCTCGGCTGTCTCTGCCACTGCCTTGTCCAGGTCTCCGCGAGCCAGTTCACCTCCGCAGCGGTCACGCGCACCACACGCGGCTCATCTCCGACTCCCCGATTGATCCAGCCATGGGCGCCGAACAGCAATCCACCCAGAATCAGGAAATGCACCAATGGTTCGCTGAACCAACGTCTCATGGCGATACCGTTAATGCGCTCCTATCAACGTCCCACCGCTCATTTCATGCCGGCCAAGACGTCTACGAGCGCCTTGTCTGCGAAGTCGATCTGTATAATCCCGTGGCGAGGATAGTCGAGGTCGATGATGATGTAGATCGTCGTGGTCATCACCAGCGCAAACGCCAGCAGGTGAAGTCCGACTTGACGAGTGTGGGTACCGGCAATAACGTATCCAGCCAAGAGGGAACAGACCAGACTCAGCAGCAAAAGCATGGCCATGATGAGCTTCGGGGTATGAGTGAGAGCCGCGATGGCGCGGCTGGTGGTCACGTCGATCATCTCGTTCAACGCCGGCAGTACGACGATCATCGTATCGGGAGGAGCCTCTCCTAGCGCGGCGATTGTTCCCACCCAAATCTCCTGCTGGAGCCTGGTCGCGATGACCATCTGCTCCTCCGACGCTTTGACGTCCGGCAGTCGGCTGGTCATGGCGATCCTGGCTTCCACGTACCGGCGGTAGACGTCTCTCAGCGCCGCTTGCCGGGAAGTCGGAAGCAGATCCAGGCGCAAGTAGGACGTTCCAATGGCATTGGCTTCATCCACGACAAGTTGCCTGCGGAGCTCGTATCGCTGCGCGGCGCCTGAAAAGGTGAACGCGATCATCAGGCCCATCAGCCCAAAGATCGCGGCTTCCACGGCGGAGAGCCGGGGGTGGGTTGAATCCATCGCGTCAGCCCGGTCTCGACGACCCAGCCGTTGCCCGATAAGCAGGCACATGATCATGCCGACGAAGAGCCCGATGAGCAGTAGCTCCGCGCTCGCGTTGTAGCTCATGCTCGATAACTGTTCTCCAGCCCGTCGAGGCTCTGGATGATGGTGCTCCGGCCCTGTCGATCGATGTCGCAGGGGCCGGAGCGGACCGATCAGACTCGCAGACTCGATCAGAACTTGGCGGCCGCGTTGCGGAGGTCGGCCGATTTGGGATTACTGACCGCGTGCTTGACGACGATGTCCGTCGGCCGCACCGGTTTCCCATAGTAGGCTTCGTTGGAAGCATCGGAGACCGCAATGATAGAGCCGTCTACCGACATTCCGACGAAGGCCCCTTTCTTCTTCGCATAGCCGACGAGGTCCGCGGTGATCCCTTTGACGCCCCCTCCTTCACCGACCGGGCCGATCGCCATGCCGGCGTCAAGCCCGAGTTTGAATTCGTTGCGATAGAACTGTTCCAGCCCTCTCTGGGTCACCACGACAATGATCATCTCCGATACGTCGCCTCCGGCCTGCAGGCCGAAGCTGGCACTGCCGATGTTGTAAAAAGCCGGCTCGGACCATTTCTTCGTAGCCTCATCACGGACGAGCAACACCCCGCTCCCCCCGGCCCCGCCGAAGACGAAGGCGCCACGGACGAATTGCGGCACGATGTAGATGGCTTTGGTTTCCTTTCTCAGATCACGGAGCGCCGGTCCCGTGCTGGGATCTGCGAGGAGACCTTCCAACGTCAGCTTGGATTTGTCCACGAGCTGCTGCTGTTCTACTGAGCCCTCTGCTAGGGCCGGCACGGCGCCACCCGCAACCACTGTTCCGGCAAGAACCGCTGCGAGGAGAGCTCGGGTGAATATGCCGAATCGCTGTTGCTCACAAAACCGCATCTTGGAACCTCCTTATGGTTGACTGGCTGCTCGGTTGTTTTCCTTCGTGCAAAACGCGACGGACCATAGCCAATAATAAAAAACGAGTCAATATATAAAATGTTAGGACATGGTGAAGCTCTTGGTAGCTACGCGCTCGCGTTGGAACTCATCTCACGCGGCCCGCTCTGTTTCCCGTTCTGGCCCTCGATCAATCAACTCGCCTCCTTCGCCGATCCCGCGCCATCCGCCCCCTTGCTCCATCCGCCCGCCCCCTTGCCCCAGATAAAACTCACCTGAAAGAAATTAAGGTAGGTTCCGGGGAACGATCCGACAACCGCTCCGGCCAACGGCCCTCGGTTCTGAGCCGCCGGCATGTCGCCGGTGTAGGCCAGCTCGTAACTGAACGCGACGTTGAGGGTGGGACGGGCCTGCCATTCCGCCCCCAACCCGAACCGAAAGACCTGTCCCACCGGGAGCGTGACCGTGCGGTCCTGATTCTTCACCATGGAACTGTCCCACGCAAAACCGGTGTTGACCAGCCACTTGTCATTCAGCTGATACCGGTTTCCCAACGCGACATGGTAGGTATCCTGATAGTTGATGTCGGTCGTGAGGCTCGGATTCACATTGCCTCCGGTGATCCCGACATCCACCTTGCCGAACCGGCTCCATTGCTGCCATCCGAAATCCAGCATCATGGCCCACCGGTCCGTGAATTCGTGGTAGGAGCTGAGCACCACGGATTGGGGGACGGTCATCCCGAGATCGATTTCGTTGCCCAACAGGCCCCGATTTTGGATGGCCGCGAAGACCGGATTGGACAGGCCGGTGAAAGCAGGGACGGTGCCGAAATTGAGGCTGATCTGGGAGTAGTAGGTCACGCCGATCCTGGTGCCCTGCCTCGGCTCATAGAGCAAGCCGAAATTCCCGCCTGCTCCGACGGTCGTGTCCCGTGCTTGGAGCTCCCCATCGGGACGATTGGTGACGGCGAGCACATTGTTATTGATGGCGGCGCTGTAGTTCAGGTACCCGATCATGATGTTGGCCGCAGCCCCGATCGACCATTGCTCGTTGAGGCGATAGCTTGCCCCCGGCATGACGCTGACGCCGATCAATGTGTTCTCAAGTGCGTAGTAGCGACCGACCCACCCGGAGTCATAGTTCAGCGCGGACCCGAAATTCGAAAAGAGGCCCAGGCCCACTTTGACATCCTTGCCCAGTCCATGCGCGTAGAACCCGCTCAGGTTTGGCAGGAGGCCGACCGGATTGCCCCCGTCGTTGCCGGACACGGTGGTGCCAGGGCCTGGACTGAATCCTATGCTGGCATAGAGGAGCTGGGCGCCGCCTTGGAACTGGTTCCCTTCCAGCCGGCTCATTCCGGCGGGGTTCTTCAAGAGCGTGGCCGGGTCCTGCGCGCGCGCGGCCCATCCCGCGCTCGCCAGGCCGACATCCGAGGTGGCGATCTCGTAGAGCGAAAGGCCACCGCCGGCCTGTGCAAAAGTCGGAAGCAACGCTGCAACGGCCATGACCGTGATCGTGAGACGGCGTTTACGAATCGTCACGACTCACCTCCTATTTTGCTATCAGGCTGCGGAAAAACTCGATTTGTGTGCTTCGACGAGCTCAGCACGAACGGAAAACCTCAGTAAATTCAACGAGCACTCCGTTCGTCCTGAGGCTCTCGAAGGATGAACGGAGGGGGTTTCGCAGCCTGCTATCGCGTTAGACAGACGGAAGAAAAGCGAAAACAGGGATCCGCCACCGCCGTCTGGTGCTCCGGCCCCTGCCGATCGATGTCGCAGGGGCCGAACCGGACCAATCAGACTCGCAGCCGCGATCAGAACTTGGCGGCCGCGTTGCGGAGGTCGGCGGATTTGGGATTACTGACTGCGTGCTTCACGATGATGTCCGTCGGCCGCACCGGTTTCCCATAGTAGGCTTCGTTGGAATCATCGGAGACCGCAATGATAGAGCCATTCACCGACATTCCGACGAAGGCCCCTTTCTTTCTTGCATAGCCGATGAGGTCCGCGGTGATTCCTTTCATGGACCCTCCTTCACCGACCGGGCCTAGCGCCATGCTCGCGTCAAGCCCGAGCTTGAAATCATGGCGATAGAACTGTTCCAACCCTCTCTGGTTCCGCACGATAAAGATGGTCTCCGATACGTCGCCTCCGGCCTGCAGGCCGAAGCTCGCAGACCCGATGTTGTAAAAAGCTGGCTCGGACCATTTCTTCGTTGCCTCGTCACGGACGAGCAACACCCCGCTCCCCCCTGCCCCGCCGAAGATGAAGGCGCCACGGAGGATTTGCGGCACGATGTAGATGGCTTTGGTGTCCTGTTTCAGATCACGGAGCGCCGGTCCCATGCTGGGATCTGCCAAAAAGCTTTCCAGCGTCATCTTGGCCTTGTCCACGAGCTGCTGCTGCTCCACAGCATCCTCGGCTAGGGCGGACAGGGTTCCACCCAAAGCCACTGTTCCGGTAAGAACTGCTGCGAGGAGAAGTCGAATGGACGTGCCGAATTGCTGCCGATCAAACAATCGAATCATGGTACCCCCTTGTGGTTGACTGTCCGCTCTGTTGTGTTTGCGTTGTGTTCGTTTATGCAAAACGGGACGGACCATAGCCAACAATACAAGACGAGTCAATGTATAAAGTGCTAGAACGTTGTCTACCCCTCACAGCCGGCCGGTCGCCTTCCGATCCCCATTCTTCATTCGCCGGAAGAGGGCTGGACAGAACGCTCTCGTTCACTTGCCTCGATGCGAGAGAATTCCCTGTTGTTCTGGTTCCCGGCCGGTCACAGGGTGCACCTCTGTCTTGCAAGCGGTCATTGATGGTCATAAAGCCATCAGCCATCTGAACAACCAAATGAATTGGGCACAGGGCTCGGAGCAGGTGTTTCACGCACCTGTCACTTCGTGCCGGCATGGAGCAGGAGAATCCGGCGTACCTCTTCGATGGTTTCAGGCTTTCCCTGCGTGGAATGGCTCGACCGCACAACCAGTTCGGACTCAACCCCGTCGATGTGGGCGCTCGAATACTCCACCACGCCGTCGTTGCCCTGTTCAACCGGCCCATCCCCTTCGACTGAAATAATCGAATGGGCCTTGATCGACGGAGCGACAGGAATTTTCTGAAGACCCTGAATAAAGGGATGGCTCGGCGCCATGTTGTCGACGGCAGTCGGGGCGACAGGAAGGCCCACGAGAGCGTCCCGATTCCTGAAGACGTCCTCAGAAACCTCAGTGGTGACGGGGGACGGGGTCAAGAGCCGTTGAACGAGGTTGCCGATGAATTTCCTCCCCGCCACGAAGCTGCCGCGATGCGGAGTGGAGATGAAGATGACGCGAGACACATCCGGTTGCGGTTCGAGGAAGAACCCCTTCTGCAGTAGCGCACGGGTCGAGTCCTTTAGCTCCAGCTCCTGGAGCGGTTTGCGACTCACGGCGTTCCAGAGCCGATCCCCGGTGCTGATCGCCTGCATTTTGACCAACAGGCCTCCCTGACTGTGCCCGATCAGCACCATCCGGCGCAAAGCCTGGTCTTTGCCTTCGGGGTCGAGCCGCGCCACCGCCTCGGTCAGGGCCTCGCGCAGATGGAGCGCGGACAGGGCGATGGGATTGCCGGAATCGTACTGGAAGAACCAGCACTGATAGCGGCTTCGTATCTCGTGGTCGCCGAGGAGCCGGTTGTACATTTCCATCCAACGGTAAGCGCTGGACGTCGTGCCGTGCACGAAGACCACTGGGATGAGCCCGGGATGATACGGAGTGCCGGAAACAAGTGGAGGCGGCTGATCCTTTCCGGTGAGCCGACCTAAGAACCTGGACACTTCGAGGTTCAGGATCGGCAGATTGTTAAACGTGAGCGCCAAAGCGGCTGTCGGTTCGTTCTCGAGTGGGATCTCCTCGCCGGCGATCGAGACCGCTTCCTCGTCCCAGGGGAGATGAACTTCAAGCGTACTCGTCAATGGGCGTCCCTGCACGAGATTTTGCCTCGCGTGAGGAATCCGGAGCAGAACGGTCAGCGGCACCTTCAGGCGCGGGGCCACCATATCCCGGCCAGGCCGTGACTCATCGATGGGTCGCGTAGAGGCAGCAAGCGGGACTCCCAACCCCGGGATATGATACCGCATCGCGAGACCTTCAACCTTCAGCTCGGAGCTCGGAATCAACTGATACAGGGCGCGATCTCCCGCGCGTAGGGCGGCCGAGTCGAAGGCCACGTCCATCTCTCCGAAGGGCAGGGCGAACTTGCCTCCCTTGAGGATGACTTCTGACCTGTCCTCCGAAGCGAACGCGCTGGTGAGTGCCCACTTGTACAGGTCGGCGGCAATCCGGAGGCGCGGGTCAAAACGCCCTGGGGCCAGACCCGTCTCCTCCGGGAATAGGAAGGCGTAGGCGTAGACTGCTGCCGCGAGACTGTAATCGGACCTTTTCGTCTTCTGCCCCTGCAGGAAGGAAAGCTCGGCCAAGGCAAACAGGAGGTCGGGATCTCCACGCTCCTGCACCATGGTCCGATGCAAGGCCGTGATAGAGGCGGCTGGGTATTCGTCGAATTTGTCGAACAGACCCTGCTCGAAGAGCACGTTGCGCGTCGGCCAGCTTGGGTCGCCAGTGGTGACGGCACTTCGGGCGAGATCGTAGCGGACGTCCTTGGGGTCGCCGCGAACCGCTGACACCTGCCCGGCGCATGCTGTGAGGAGCAGACACAGGGCACCGAGCAGGAGTGGTCTGCGGCAATCTATCGATGCACGCCTCGGAGTTGACACGGCCATGCGTTCAGGAGGAGACATGATCGCTAGGGGTAAGTACTCCTCCAGTTCGCATGACCGAGGACGAGTGGACAGGATTTTGGCACCTCGTGCGAATTAGTGTCGTGCGTCAAAAATTGCTTTATACAGCGCTCGTCCTGAGCCCTTCGACAAGCTCAGGGCCAACGGAAAAGTCAATACGCGTTAGAGGCACTACACTAGGTAGACGCGGCATGGTGCCCGATCTTGATTGACGAGTCAACACCCTCCGAGTAGACTCCCATCCCCTGTCGATCGAACCATCCTGGCCGGCAGCTCTGAGAATGATCTCAGCTTGCAGTGGACGCGGGAGGGAGAAGAGGAGACCGTGACTAAGACGAGAACCTGGCGCGAAAGTTTGATCATCAAGCTGCTGGTGTGGCCGCTGCTTCTGATAGGCATCGCCTGGGCATCGCTCGCGCTGTGGATCGACGGCCCGTCGAATCCCACGCTGAGCGCGATTTTCTCCATCACGTTCGCGGTCGGCTGCATCGCGCTTCTGATCCTGTTCCGCCCGTTCACCCGTGCGGTGCTCGTGTCAGCGATGGGGCTGGTGTTGGTCGTCGCCTGGTGGAGTCAGATTGCGCCGCGTCAAGACCGAAACTGGACCCCCGATGTAGCCCGGCTTTCCCGCGCCACGATCGAGGGAAGCCGAGTAACGATCGAGAATGTGCGCAACTTCGAGTATCGGAGCGAGACAGACTTTACGGACAAGTGGGAGACACGCACGTACGATCTCGACCGACTCCGAGGATTCGACATGTTTCTCTCGTTCTGGGGGCCCACGCTCATCGCTCACACGATCGCGAGCTGGGAGTTCGACGACACGCCGCCGCTCGCTATCTCGATTGAGACGCGGAAGGAGAAGGGCGAGTCCTACGACGCGCTCCGTGGATTTTTCCGGCAGTTCGAGCTGTACTACGTGGTGGCGGACGAGCGCGATGTGATCGGTGTGCGGGCGAACCAGCGGGGCGAACGCATGTACCTCTACCGGCTCCGGGTGCCCCAGGAGCGCGCCCGAGCGCTATTGCTGGATTATCTGGAAGAGATCAATCGTCTGGCGGAGCAGCCTGAGTGGTACAACGCCCTGATCCATAACTGCACGACCTCGATCCGCGTGCACGGTCAGCATATCGGGGAAGGGCGGCCCTGGGACTCGCGGATATTGTTGAACGGTCGGCTCGATGAGCTGGGGTATGAGCGGGGACGGCTCGATACCAGCTTACCCTTCCCGGAGCTGAAAAAACGGAGTGAGATCACCGAGAAGGCGAAGGCAGCCGGCTTGTCGCCCGACTTTTCCCGCTTGATTCGCGAGGGCCTGCCGGACCCGTCCTAACCTTGAACCGGATGGACCAGCTTTGAGCCAGGCGAGAAGTGTCGAACGGGAATCGCTATTATGAAGTGGTCATCCCGCGTATCTTCAATGAGCATGACCTTACCGCCGGCGCCATCCTGCGAATATCCAACCGTGCCAATCGCTCCCGACCGCGAAATCTTATTGCACCAACATGCGGCCCAGAAGAATCGTGAATATGGCGTGAACCGCCACCGCCGGCCATAACAGACTCCCGACCCATTCGCCACCGACGCCAAGGTAGGCAAGGTACAGCGTGGCGAACAGCCTGTAACACAGCATGCCCAGGACCGGCTGAAAGGCGCTGTTCGTATCGCTGTCCGGCCAACAGGCGACGCCTAAGGCGATCAGAGCGATGCCGGTCACGCGAGCGACCGGTATGCCCACGCCGTTCAGCTCTTGACCGAGCAACAACCGTCCAACGAGCGATGGGACCGCCAGCAATGCCACACCGGTGACGGCTTCGCCGGCAGCAGCAAGAACAAGCACCTTTTTCATCGCGACCTCCCTAGGCTTTCAAGCGAGTAACCCGGTCGGCGATAGCGAATGCTACCGACTATCGGCTTTCCCGTACTGTACCGACACGAGGTTGAGGGGCAGCTCGTTGAGCTTGCCCGTGAACATGAACGATACATCGTCACGATAGTCAGTGAGCGCGAGTGGGCTACGAGATTTCAAAGAGGGTCAAACCCCTTTAACTTGCAGCCCCCTTTACCTTACCGCACATGTGCCACGAGCGGACTCACCTTCCCGTCCCGTCTCGATCAGAACGACGGAAATACGTACCGCACGCCCGCTTCGACCTGCCAATCATACGCTCCCAGCACATCTCGTCCCCAGATACCGACTCCAGGGCGCACGAATGCCCCCCATCGACCTATGACATTCCTGCCGACCTCGAATTCAAGCGTCATGCTGGTTTTCGCTCCCCGTTCCCAGTCCACCTGCCAGACTCCCTGGACGATCGTCCACCATCGCTCGATCAAAAGGGTGTCAAGCTGCAGCGTATACTTTGTGAGTGAAACATCTTTCCGTGCCGGATCTCCACCCACCGTGGTCAAATGTTGTAATGTTCCAAAGAGCAAGGAATTCCAGTCCGGAAGGAATCGGGCCGTCGCCAGGACCGGGCCTACGTTATATTTGCCGAAACCCAGATCCGTCTCCGCTGCCGTTGGAAACGTGGAAATCGCACCAAGGAATACGGCGTACTCCGGAGTGTTGTACACACGCCAACCCGCCCCGACGACCATGTCCGACAGGCCTCGGAGATTGGCGGCGCCGGGACTATTCGGATCGACCCACTTGAGATACGGCAGCTCCATGCGCAGCAACCAGTTCTCGCGAAATGGAAGATCCACGCGAAAGACGGCGTCGGTTGCATGGGCCCCCTGCTGCAGGTTCTGATATTGTGCCGTCATCTGCACTCGGCCCACGATCGCCGTCGGATCGATCCCGAATTTCGCAGCAAGTCGCTTTAGACGCTCGGCTTCCGCGCTTTCTTCCTCGCTCAACAGCCTGGGCCTCAACCTGGGCGGCAGGAACCGAGGGTCGCGAGGCGGCCCTCCTTGATCAGTCTCCAGAGTGCTGTGCAACTCGTCCAATGCCGACCTTTCCTCAGGCGTTGTTTTCGCATCGGCTTTCTCTTGAGCCATCGGCTGCTCTTGCCCCCATACCGGCGATATGCAGCCCGATACCAGCCACGCAGTCAGAGAGAGCGCCGCCCAGGAAATGTTGCTCCGCCGGCCCATGGCCTGAAGCAGTCGCTTCTCTTCGGCGCTCACCGTCGAGGGTTCGAGCGTGATCGACCTTTGGGGATTCGTCATTGCCGAACATTACGCACCAATCGGATTCCCAAATGGTTCGTCTCTGTATCCGGTTCGCTTTTTCTTCGCCCGCCTGCAATAGAGCGCGCGCAATACTGGTCGGTGCAGAGGAAGGAGCCGTCCTTATGCACTTGGGTTTGCGCGCCTGGTTCGCTGGGATCGAAACTGTCTGCTGGTCTCTGCGCGGCCGACACCGACGGACCGACTTGGGCACCGCTCAGTCCGCGTAGGGACCCTTTGTATTTGTATAGGGTGGGATCGCCTGAGAGTCAACTGCAGGCGGGAGAGATGCTGGGAATTATCGGAGACGCAGGCCGACGAGCGGCACATTGCAAGGCGCTCCGGCCTTTGCTATCTTCTGCACCACGCCGTTCCGCAGCAGAGCAGCCGGAGTATGCTGTCGAGCATGTCCTTTCGTGCGCCTACACACATAGCGTTCCCTCGCTCAGGGCTCCGTGCTCGTTCCACCATCGGTTGCCGACCCTTCCGCCTCTGCGTCCTCGTGCTGTTGCTCGTCGGCGCGGCAATAGACAGGTCGTTCGCGGCCGAACAGCGAGCGATCCCGACGCCCACCGCCGCGTCGGAGTTGATCCCGATGGCCCCAGTAAGGCTGGATGGTCGAGTTCTGTTCAAAGTGCGCGGGGTCAGCGCCTTTCCGGCTGAGCAACGGGCCGGCCTCACCGAACAACGCCTGCGCGACATCGCCTCGAACGAAAGCCTCCCGCTGGACTCCCTCCATGTAGAGGAACGAAGAGACCGCTCTCTCCTCAAGTTCTCGGACGAGCTCGTGATGACGGTCTACGATGCTGATGCGGAGATCGAAGGGGTGTCACGCCATCTTCTAGCCGAGGCCTATCAACGCCGTATCAAGACCGAGCTCGCCGTCTACCGGCACGACAGGAATCCGGAGATCCTCCTCACTCATACGATCTATGCGGTGGGTGCGACCACGGCGTTCTTGCTGTCCGTGTATCTCTTAGTCCTGGGGTTCAGGCGCGCTGACCGGTTGCTGGAAAAACGATACCAGACGAAGGTGGAGAGCCTGCGCGGCAAGATCTTCCGGTTCGTAGAATCAGAACTGATCTGGAACGGCATCCGATCGTCGGGACAGCTCGTGCGCACGATGCTCATCCTCTTTCTGTTGTTCATCCATAGCCAGTTCGTCCTCGGCCTGTTTCCCTGGACGAAAGCGCTCTCAGCGAGACTCCTGTCGCTCGTGCTCGATCCACTCCAGACTATGGGACTGGCCGTCATCGATGCGGTGCCGAGGCTGATCTTCCTCGTCATCCTCGCGGTCGTCATTCGGTACACGCTCAAGCTGCTGAAGATGTATTTCACCGCCATTCAACAGGGCACGTTCTTCCTCAGTGGATTCGATGCCGACTGGGCGATGCCGACCTACCGCATTCTGCGAACGGTGACCATCGCCTTCGCATTGGTCGTCGCGTATCCGTACGTGCCGGGATCCGACTCGGAAGCGTTCAAAGGGATATCGATTCTGCTGGGCGTCATTTTTTCGCTCGGATCATCCTCGGTCGTCGCCAACACCATCGCGGGGTACACAATGATTTACCGCCGCGCCTTCAAAGTCGGCGACCGAGTCATGATCGACCAATTGGTCGGAGATGTGACCGCCATGCGGCTGCAAGTGACGCACCTGCGCTCCCTCAAGAACGAAGAAATCACGATCCCGAATTCCATGATTCTGAACAGCAGCGTCACGAATTTCAGCTCGCTCGCGCAGGAGCGAGGGCTGATCCTTCATGCGATCGTGGGAGTCGGTTACGAAACCTCCTGGCGACAGGTGGAAGCCCTGTTGCTCGAGGCGGCAAGGCGTACGGAGGGGGTGTTACAGAACCCTCCGCCGGTCGTCCTGCTGCCCTCGCTGGGCGACTTCGCGGTGCAATATGAATTGAACGTCCATTCAGATCGTCCCCAAGAAAGCCCCCAACTCTATGCCGCGCTGCACCACAACATCCTGGATCTCTTCAACGAGCACGGCGTGCAGATCATGACTCCGGCGTACCAGGACGATCCCGTAAAGCCCAAGATCGTGCCGAAGGACCAGTGGTTCGCGCCACCCGCCACGCCGCCCGCGACATGAGCGCGCACCCGGCCTGACCACTCCATTCGTCCCGAGGCTTTCGAAAGATAAACCGAGGGGTTTTCCGCAGCCTGTTAGAAAGCACCCGCGTCCTGTGCGGCCGCTAGAAACCTGTGTGTGCAATCGGTGATCCCCTCGCGAATCAAGATTCCATCCTGCGCCAGCATGTTCGGCCCCCTCTGCGCCGACGTGCAGTTCCAGGTAAAAAGCGTGCGCTCGCCCGACCGGACGGTAAAGTCGGCCACCAGGTCGAACGATCGTTCCTGTCCGCTTTTCCAGTCAACATAGAATCGTGTGATGGTGCCGGACACGACACGGTCGCTCGGCTCCGTTGTTCGGTACCCCGACCGGTCCAGCTCCTTGCGGAGAGCATCTGCGAAGAAGGAGCCGATTTCCTGCGCGAGGTACAACTTGCTTTTCGATGTAGGATCGGTTTCGACCTGATGCGGACGCACCCGATGCTCAACCGACGGTTGGTAGCGAAAGGGCACCGTGCCGACAGATCCCTGTCCTTTCAGAGGATTGGTCGGTTCGTACTTCAGCGAGATGATGCGGGGACAGCCTGTCGTCGTGACGACCAGAAGCAGCAGGCAGAACGTCCAGAGGAACGACCTGCGCGAACAGCGGTGCTTTCCGGCGATCACGCTCATAATCATCGGCCTTGCCTTTCGAAGATTGCGGGCATCATCGGTCACGGCGGCGACCTTCTATCCGTTCACTCAGATCCTCTCCATCTCACCTTCTTGCCCACCGCCTTGGCAGCCGATGAGTCCTATCGAAGGGCCGCGACAAGCTCTTCTGGTCTTGGTCGGGGAGATAGCTCTCCGTCGGCCATGCGGCGCTGTGCGCGCTCGAAAAACTCCTGCTCGTGAGACGGAGGCACCCCAAGGAGTTTTCCCATCGATTCCAAATACTCACCGCGCCCCTTGGCCATGTCCTGCAGCAGGTTCTCGGTGTTCACGGTCGCGAACGCGAGGGCCTTATACTCCTCCTTCAGCAAGCCATCGTCGCGATACCAATCGTTCGGCGTCGTGCTGGACAAGGTGTTCTTGATGCTGTCTGTTACAGTGCAGGCCGTCGAGAGCAGCAAACTGCCACACAACGCAAGGAATATGAGCAAACCGGTTGCAGAACGGATAGTCATGGTTCCAACCTCCTTCCTCATGTTGCAGACGGCTTCCCGAAAAGCGATGTGGACGATATCAGAGCCCCCTCATTTCATGCAATGCCTGGGGGTGGGATTTGGTAATAAACCTTCTATTTTAGAGCACCGCCCATGCTAGAGTGTGCGCTGATAGGGGCCTGTGCCGTTCCTGAACCACCAGCTCGTGAGGCAACATGGTGAAAACCTTGTCGATGATTCCGGTTTCCGTTCGAAGGACTCTGCGCGGTTTCTCGTTTCTGTTACCCCTGCTCCTCGGAGTGACGGCTTGCTCGGTGAACCCCGTGAGCCACAGGCCGGAACTGACCTTGATGACGGTGGAGCAGGAGAAGAAGATCGGCGCAGAGGAGGCTGAGAAGGTCGAACAGCAGATGGGGTTGTTGGATGATCCGGCGCTCACGGACTATCTCACCGTACTGGGTCAGAGGCTGACAACGGAGTCCCCCCGACAGAACGTGACCTATCGCTTCTACGTAGCCGACATGCCGGAACCCAATGCGTTCGCGCTTCCCGGCGGCTATGTCTATGTCACCCGTGGTTTGCTGGCACTGGTCACGTCGGAAGATGAACTGGCCGGCGTGGTCGGCCACGAGATCGGCCATGTGGCGGCACGACACTCAGTCCAAACGGTTTCCAAACAGGGTCCCTTCGCGGTCCTGTTCGGGATTGCATCTGGGCTAACCGGGATCGTCAGTCCACTCGTAGGACATCTCATCGGGGGCGTCGGCAATGTGGCGCAGAGTCTCGTGTTCTCCCCCTACAGCCGGTCGCAGGAGTCCGAGGCGGATAAGATCGGACAGGAGATGGCGGCCAAGGCCGGCTGGGACCCGGAGGGACTTTCCGTGTTTCTGAATACGTTGAGCCGGGAGGAAGATCTCTCCAGTAATAAGCCGCGCCGGACCAGTTTTTTCGATTCGCATCCCGCAACGCCCGACCGAGTAAAAAATACCAGCGAACATGCGAAACAGCTCACACGAGCGCCTCGCGAGCCGATCTCGTCCTCACGGGAGGCTTTCCTGGAACGACTCGACGGGATGGTCGTGGGACAACGGGCGGCCAACGGCATCGTCGAAGAATCTACCTTCCGTCATCCTGATCTGAACTTCTTCATCCAATTCCCGGATGGCTGGCGCGTTGAGAATACGCCCACCAAAATCGCCTCGGCGCCGAAGGACGGGCAGAGAGCGGTGGTGTTCCAGGCGGTGGCTGAGGGTCACGATCCACGCGAGGGAGTGCGGGCCATGGAGAACGCGAGCAAGACGCAGCTCAAGACCCGTCCGACGAACGTGAACGGGTTGCCGGCCGCTACGACCAGGTTTACCGAATCCAACCTCACCGTGGATCTGACCTGGATTGCGCATGGCGGAATGGTCTACCTGATCGCCGCAGTCGCGCCCACGAGAGAATTTCAAGGCATAGAGCCAGTCTTTCGCCAAGTGACAGAGAGCTTCCGGCCTCTGTCGCCGGAAGAACGGGCCGCCATCACCGAAGACCGCATCAGGCTGGTGAAAGCGCGGCAAGGGGAGACCGTGCGGGCCATCGCGGCTCGATCCAATAGCGTCTGGAAACCAGAACAGGTCGCGGTCGCCAACAATCTGACCGACTACGAACCGCTGCCCAAGGGCCACGTCATCAAGATCGTCGTATCGGAGCCGTACGAGGGAAAGAAAGAGTAGAGAATTCGTCATCGGACTGGCGAGAGCCCCGCGTCGAATGTGTTGGAGAATCGGGCTGACAATGAGCCACGGCGTGACTTGAACCTGGCTTTCCAGCTTGCGTCGAATGTAGCGCATGCATGAGAATTCTAAACTGTCACTTTAGATTTCTCAAAGCCTGGCTGAAGCGAGAGCATCGGTAAAGAGGCGCGTCTGCGGGAGGAAATGCGGGACTTTCAATGCCTGATTCGGGATTGAAGATATTGCGCATCTCGCATCCTGGAACTCGCATCTCGTTTCTCACACCGCGCACTAGTTCGTCGTTCTTCTCCTCGCGTTCACCGTATGCGTGAGCATTTCAAGGTAATGAATACTCGGATTTCCATTCCGAATATTCATGGTACAATCCCCGCCATGATTACCAGAGCTTCGTTTCTCAAACAGCTCGCCCGAGCCGTTAAACGTTCTCCGATTACATCGCTCATCGGCCCTCGCCAGTGCGGTAAAACAACACTGGCGCGTCTGTTCGCGGAAGGTAAACGCTCGACATTCTTTGACCTTGAGTCCCAACCTGACATCAGGGCTTGTTCAGCTCGTCGTCCTTCCAGTACTTCGTTCCATACAGCATCGCCTGTCCCATGAGGCCGTTCTTGGTCATCTGATACACTTCCACCCCCTGGAAGAGTTGCACATCTTTTTCTCCGGCCGCCGCGAGCTTCTGCTCCTGGCGCATCGCCATCCCCTGGTCGCCTGATTGAGCCTCAGCTCCGGCCTTGCCCGAGAACTCGATTCCCTGATCGAGGAACTTCTTAAAGTCTTCCTTTTCATGAAAGATCATGACGGCGCGAAGATCCGAGACGCCAAAGCCCAGGCCTCCTCCTACCTCAATCATCTTCATGAAGATTTCCTTCTTGGTAGCATTGTCCACGGCCACGCCGTATCCGTTGCCGCTGCCGAGCATCAAGATCTTGACGTTCATATTGCTGAACACCGCATAGCCGGCGGCGTTCTCCAGCCTGGCCTTCACGCTTGGCTTTTCCTTGTACAGGTCGGCGAGGGTCTGACGCTGCATGCTGCGAATGTTCTCGCGCTTCTCTTTCGGACTATCTCCCTTCGCCCCCAAAAAACCTGTCAAGGTGAGCAGGCTAAACGCCGTCGCAACCGTCACCAGCACGCTATTCTTCCATTGCATCTTCCGCATCATGGTATCCTCCTTGGCGACCCCTGTGACCGGTTGGTCCATGGCGCCATCTATTCTGGTGTAGTGTTTCATTAATTCATTGGCATTGACCGTTCGCCCTGAGCTTGTCGAAGGGCAAGCGTTTTCAACTGATTCCGTTCATGGTTCGACAGGCTCACCACGAACGGAAGGTTAAGGAACTTATGGGGCACTACACTAGTTCTTCTGTTGCAAATCACGCATCAACCGCTGAAATTCCGGGTCGCGATAAATCAGTTTTGTCGCGGCGGAGAGTAGACGTTCGATCTGTTCGTCGGTCAGGTACAGGGTCGTGGGAATCTTCATGAGATACTGCTGCTCATCCGCGTCGGCCACGGCGCCCAGACTGACATCGATGAAGTACACATCCGCGTCTTCCGCAAACGGGCTGTCGTCGGCTTGGGGACTTCCGCCGGCCGAGGCGAGCTTACGGGCGCGCAGCTGTTCTCGCCACTTCTCCACACCTAGTCGCATGATCATCAGCGTATCCGCCGAGTAGCGATTGATTGGAATGTCCACCAGGGCATTGAACACCCGTGAGATGCTGGGGATGTGATCGCTGCGGTACTCCCTCACGTCGGGACTCGTTTCGGCGTTCACCGCGATGAAGACGAGCTTCTTGATCTTCTCATTAACCTCGGCGTTTTTGATCATGCGGTCCAACCCTCCCGCCAGCGCGGAGGTCTCCAGGATGCCCCTGAGGGCCATGTTGTCCGAGAGGCCTCCGTCGAGGAGATGGACCTGTGGTCGTTTCTCGACATCCAGGTAGGAGAGCAGCTCCTTCGCCCGCTGGCGCTGCGCCGGTCTGGACGACCCAGCGGCGGTTTCCAGCCAGTCCGGCGGCTGGTAGCCGCAGCTTCCCGCATAATTCTTGAGCGTGATCGGGCTCAGCACCAGAGGCAGCGCCGCCGAGGCGGCCGAGGCATAGGCGATCGGCAGCCGGCTGAGGTCGGAGCACAGTATGTCGAACTGAGTTTGGAGAAATTCAAACCGCGACAATGTGGCCATATCGGACGCATGGATCAGCAGGCCAGGCTTGGTCTTCTGGTTCAGGAGATCGCCGTAGGTCTTGCCGTCATAGAGCGCCTCGTCCAGCAATTCTGACATGATATGGATGCGACCGAAGTAGGGGGACCAGAGGCGAAGCCAGTTACTCGGCGAGCGCATGATGCGATGTCTCAGCTCGCTCTCCCAGTCCTTCCGCAAGAACCGGTATTCGAAGTCATGGAAGATGCGCTCTCCGAAGAGCGCGTAGTAGGCGCCGGTGAAGGTGCCTCCGGACAGGGCATAAATCACGTCCAGTTCGTCAAGCAGTCGCTTGCCCTTCCCTTCCCAGGTAATGGGTTGCCGGGCCAGGACGCGCAAGGCCCCGAACGCGAGCGTGGAGGCTCGCGTGCCACCCCCGGAAAAGGACGCCACGACCAACAGACTGTCGGAGTTGCCTTCCTCCGGAGGGGCAAGGTTGGCGAAGCGATACCCGTAGTGAGGGTCCCACTGGGCCAGCGGCGCATTCAGTGTTGGACGGACGTATTCGCAGCCGAGGAGGCCGACGGAGAGAGCTGTGACAAAGAGGAGATGAACGACTCTACGCATCGTAGTCCAACATTCTAGGAGACTGTGCGAACTGACGTCGATTACTGCTTGCCGATTGCTGTCTTGTACTCGTCCTTTGAGATCTCTTTGACTTCGGAAGCCTTGATCCTAACCGTGCTCCCGCTCTTGTCGTCCTTGATCTTGACCGTTCCCTCCTTCCCCACGTCTTCGACTTTGGTCGTGTAATAGTCCTTTCCAGTGAGGGTATCGGTGACCCGATAGTAGGTCGTGCAGCCGGCCGCGATCATCATGAATCCACAGACTGTGAAAATCCCCAGACGAGACATGCGCATGATCATCCTCCTGTTGTGAATTGTTGGTACAGCCAGGTCAGGCCTGTTCCTCACCGAGCCCGCCACCGGTCGTTTCCAACCGCCCCTTCCGCTCATTGCAACAGCAGCCGCACTGTGCCCTGAGCGATCATCCGGACCTCAACGCCTCCGGTGACGGGATAGATGCCGGCTGGAAGCAGCTTCGTAAATCTCCCCTCCAGCCTGGCGCCGGGAGCCAGCTCCCGCGTCAGCGCCTCGTTGAGGCGAGTCTGCATGAGCGTCAGGGGCTCGTCAAGATCCATGAAGATATCCGATTCCATTTTCTCAATCAGCCTATCGCGCCAGAAACCTGCCGCTTTGCGCACCAGCGTATTCTTGGTATCCAGCGTGAAATCCAGGTCCTTGAATTTGATCGATCGACTTGGCTCGTCGAACCGCGGAACGCCGGTCAAATAGAGTGTGCCGTTGACTCCGTCCTTCACCTTGATCGCCACGATCAATTTGCCGCCGCTGCCGTAGAGTTCCACGCCGGTGATCGTGATCGGCTCCCCAAGCGGGTTGTCGATGGTCTGGCCGACGAGCATGCGCTCGAGCCGACTGTTGATTTTCGCGTAATCCACAAACAGCGGGTACAGGAGTCGAGAGCCGCCCATAATCGCGGGCGCCAACTGCAGTGAGGGAAGCGGCCGGTCATCGGCGGGGGGCTTGCGGTCGAGGATCTTCGGTTCCATGATCAGGTTGACCGACGTCTTGACCATCAAGCCTCCGTCGGACCCAACCGGACCGACCCGCGCATCGACAGGGTTGAGCGCGAGCCATCGGTTCGACGTCAGTTCGACCGGCTCTTGTAGTTTTTTCCAGATGACCGATGCTCGCTGTTTTCCGGCGCTGTGCTCGTCGATTGTCCGATCGATCTTTTCTGCGAGCACCGACAGCCTGGACTGCACAAGGGACTGCAACATCGGGGTGGCGTCGATATTCAACGGTTGGAGCCGGCAGGCATCGACAAAGACCGGAGGATCAAAGCTCGTCTGCGGGTTGAGTTGCCAGGCATCCGACCAGCTGACTGCCGTATGAGCGACGACCTGGATGCGTTTCGGCGGATCATCCCCATGTCCGCAGGCCCCCTCTTCCACCTGCTCCGCTCCGGGCCGGCGGGCCCAGATTCTGTATCGGATGTCGTTGAACGTCAGCTCGAGCCGATCCTGCTGCATTTGATACCGAAAGCCGCCCCGCAGCAGCCGGTAGAGGAAGCGTAGATCATCACTCCCCGGCAACAGGGCAGGATCGTTCCACCCATCTTCACGGGCGAGGACGGGAGGAAACGTTTGATCCACGAGGACAGCCAGTTCCTCTGCCGAGAGACTGACCTCCATATTGACCACGGAGCGCTCCAGGCTGGGAGGCGGGGGAGGCGGTAGTAGTCTCTCGTTCGGTTTCGGGATATGCACGCTGGAGCCGCCCCACGCGCTCGAAGTGCCGATCAAGAAGATCAGTCCTGTCGCTCGCAGAGCCGAATCGAGGCGCTTGGGTAAGCCGTTAGTCATACGTTGGAACATCGGGAACATCGGATGGGGCGGCGGGACTCTATCGGAGAACAGCAGGATTTTCAAGACTGCCTCGGCACGGTTGCAGGCTACGGCATGGCGGGCAACGGACGACGGCTGTCTCCTGTGTGCCTTGAAAAACCGCGCGATGTTCGGTTAGAGTCGCCATTCCATCGTCTATAGTATTGCGACCCGAAAGCGTTTTTCATAACCCGTTCGCCCTGAGCTCGTCGAAGGGCGTGTGATTTTAGACAGTTTCGTTCATGTGGTTCGACCTGACTCACCACAGGGTTCGACAAGCCTGTCCTGAGTCAATCGAAGGGCTCACCACGAACGTATTTCTGGAACACTCCACTAGGTAACCGTTCGAGGAGATCTATGGCTCCAAGCAATTCGCCCGAGGGTCCCGTTCTCCAACGCATTGTTCATCCATCCGACCTTTCCGAAAACGGCCAGGCGGCGTTTACCCACGCGCTGGTCGCAGCACTGACCGCCAAGGCCACGCTGACTATTCTGCATGTGTCGGGCCGTCGAGACGATTCGTGGACAGACTTTCCCGGAGTCCGCGAGACTCTGGAGCGTTGGGGTCTGCTCCCGAAGAACAGCGAGCGAGCGGATGTGTCGAAACTGGGGATCAAGGTCCAAAAGGTGCAGATGGTTCACAGCGACCCGGTCGAATCCGTCTCGGCCTATCTCGATCAGCATGGCACGGATCTCGTCGTGCTGGCGACCGACCAGAGCAAAAGCGGGGTCCAGTGGTTCAACAGATCCGTCGCGACCGGCGTCGCCCGCAAGTCACGGGTGATGACGCTCTTTATTCCCAAGGGCGTGGAGGGTTTCGTGTCCCCCGGTGACGGGTCGATCACCCTGAAGAACATCCTGATTCCCGTGGCGCCGGTTCCCTCGGCGCAACCTGCCGTTCAGGCGGTCGCTAGGATAGTTTCCAGGCTCCACTGCGAGTCCGGCCTGTTTACCCTCCTGCACGTCGGTGAGGAAGGGGCCATGCCGGAGTTGACTTGTCCGGAGGTTGCCGGGTGGCGCTGGAACCGAATGACCAAGAGCGGCGAGGTGATTGAGGCCATCGATCAGGCTGCGCGGGAGACAGATGCGGATCTCATCGTGATGACCACGGACGGACGCAACGGGTTTCTCGATGCGTTGCGCGGAAGTCACAGCGAGCGGGTGTTACGGGAGTCTCGCTGCCCCGTTCTCGCGATTCCGGCGAGCGGGTTCATGACCTCGGTCCTGTAGCCGTGGTCTCACAGACCCTCAGCCGGTTCGAACATGAACTCATGGACATGTGTTTTTCTACGTTGACCAGCACTCGCACATTCAGTATAAGTGTTCTGTCGGCTCTTCCATCAGGCCGGGACTGACCATGATATCCGATTCCGGCTGGATGCTGTTCCGTACCATCATCTCGATGTTAGGTAGCCGACCGGTTTAGAGATTCCTGTCAGGAGTCCTTCCCGTATTATTCCCAACAACCTCTATTTCAAAGGAGAGTTTCGCATGAGCGTCGTCACACCGATCGTGCTGACCCTTGCCGTTTTCATTGCCACGCCGGCGTTTGCCCAAACCGCAGCCGACACCAACATGGAAATCCTGATGGAGAAGCTGAAGGCGGACAAAAAGTTGCTCGTCGCTACGAACATGGATCTCACCGAAGCGGAGGAGAAAGCCTTCTGGCCTCTGTACGAGCAATACCAGAAGGAACTCGATAAGCTCAATCAGAAGCTGGGGAACACGATCAAAGAATATGCAGATGCCTTCAACAAGGGTCCGGTCGAGAACAATACGGCGAAGAAGCTCTTGAACGAGGCCCTGACGATCCAGGAATCCGAGGTGAAACTGAGACGCACCTATGCCGGCAAGGTCAGCAAGGTGCTGTCCTGGTCCAAAGCGGCACGCTACATTCAGCTCGAAACCAAGGTTCGGTCGATCGTGAACATGGAGTTGGCCAAAGCAATTCCCTTAACTTACTAGCAGAGTGGACGGCGTCCTGCGCGTCCGGACTGCATGAGGTGAAGAGCCGGGCGCGGCAGATTGCGCCCGGCTCCTTGTTGGTTGAATCGCAGCTCTTCTGGACCTTCGTTCGAACCGTCTCGATGGACGATACGCAGCCTCACATTCGGTGCATGTTCGGTGATCAGCAACATGGTTGGCTGTTCGGCGCGCTGGAACGTCAGCGCGCGGTCGGCCGGCTGCTTCTTTGACCGCTCCCGCAAGGAGAACAGGCCCTGCACACGGCTAAAAAATCGCGCGGCGCCATCCTCTTTTTCGCGCTGGTCTGCTTCCTCGGATGGACTGACAGTATAGTCGCTGAAACGGCCCAGTCCGAGCCCACGGTAAAAAAGGCGTTGCAAACCAGGGCGCAGGTCGTCGGACCGGCAGCGGAGATTGCCGACGCGCCGGAAGACGAGTTGAGCCGCGGCACGCCGCGCACGAGCTTCATAGGATTCATCCAGGCGACGAGGGACCGAGATTTCGAGCGGGCAGCCCAGTATCTCGATCTCCCCTCCGAGATGCGACCGGACGGACCTGCCTTGGCTCGCCAATTCAGGATGGTGTTGGGACGGGAGCTGTTTCCGGATCTCGAATCGCTCAGTGTGAATCCCAAGGGCGATCCAAACGACGGATTGGCGGAAGGGCGCGACCGCATCGGGCGGATCACCGGTGAGACCAAAATTTATGACATTCTCATGGAGCGGGTCCTTCGTGAAGACGGGGCCTACATCTGGAAAGTGGCCTCTTCGACCGTAGCCCAAATTCCAAAGCTCCATGCAGAATTCGGATATGGCCGGCTGGAGACGATCCTGCCTCCGTGGTTCTTCGATTACCGGATCATAGGAATCGAAATTCTGTGGTGGGTGGCATGGGTGATCATCAGCGCCGCGGCCTTTCCGATCGCGATGCTGCTCGCGCCCGCTGTGCTGTGGCTGCTGCGCCGGATCCGTCCCGATGCGCCTTCCGAGCTGGAACAGTTTTTCACGGGACCGATTCGTTTGTTGTTGTGGGCGCTGTTGGTCCGCTCCCTGATGCAGGCACTCCACACGCCGGTCATCCTCAGGGCGCTCGCGGAAGCGAAGACGGTGCTCGTCGTGGCGCTTGCCTGGATGGTCCTCCGGACTTTGGATCTCGCGGCGCAGCGAATCGCCGACCGGCTTCAGACCGCCGGACTGGGTGGCGCGAAGCTCTTCCTCCGTCCGATCGGCAGACTGGCGAAGCTCGCGACGCTGGTCGGAGCGTTGCTGCTCTGGCTTGAGAACCTCGGATATGAAGTCACCACCCTGCTGGCAGGGCTCAGCATCAGCGGAGTGGCCGTCGCGCTGGCCTCCCAGAAAACGCTGGAAAACGTCTTCGGCGCCGTGACGCTCTATACGGCGCAGCCGGTCCGCGTGGGAGATTTCTGCCGGTTCGGCGACCAGCTCGGGACGGTCGAGGAGATCGGTCTGCGGGCCACGCTGATTCGTACGCTGGACCGCAGTCTCATCAGCGTGCCCAACGCCGAGTTTGCCTACATGCATCTGGACAATCTTTCTCGGCGCGACCGCTTCTGGTACCATCCTCGTCTCAAGCTCCGCCCGGAAACCACTGCGGACCAAATCCGGTTCCTGTTGGTGGAGGTCAGGAAGATGCTCTACGCCCATCCCAAGGTGCTTCCCGATCCGCTTTGGGTGAGGTTCACGGAATTCGGTGATGACGCCTCTCTGAATCTCGACGTGTTTGCGTACACAGGAGTCACCGACTACAGTGAATCGCTGGAGGTCGCCGAGGATCTCAATTTACGGATCATGGACATCGTCGCGGAGGCTGGAACGGAACTGGCGCTCCCGTCGCAAATTCAGTATGAACTTCCAGGCCGACCGATGGACCAGAGCCGCACACGACAGGCCGAGGACAGGGTCAAGGAATGGCGGGCTCAGCAGTCGCTGTATCTGCCGAATTTTCCAACTGATAAGATCACGGACTTGAAGGGCACCTTACAATATCCACCGGCTGGATCGCCGGAGGCGCTGACACACCGCAATGGTGTGTCGCAACCTTAACACGCAACCCTAACAGAGGAGGTTCCATGTTTGTTTCAATCCACAAGCATCTGAAGAGTCGAACGGGAGGGACGTTGGTAGCGGCGGTCCTGACCGTCTTCGTTTCGCTCATGCCCGTCACCGCCCGCTCTGAGGATTTCTCCCAGCAACAACAGCTGGTGGACCGGGCGAAGATGACGTTGGAGGCGTTCACGGCCGAGCCCGGGTTGAAAGGATCGCTCAAACAACTCGGCGAAGATGCCAAAGGGCTGTTCATCATCCCGCAATTCATGCGTGGCGCCTTCATGTTCGGTGGCGCGGGCGGCAGCGGCATCCTGATCGCGCGGGATGAGAAGACCGGGCACTGGTCCGATCCGGTTTTCTACAACATCGGATCGGCGAGCTTTGGCCTGCAGGTCGGAGCCGATGTTTCCGAAATGGTCCTGGTGGTGAGGACCAAGAAAGGGCTGGAACAGTTCTACACCAACGATTTCAAGCTGGGGGCCAACGTCGGAGTGGCCGTCGGTCCGGTCGGCGCCGGCACATCGGCGAAAGGTATTACGGCTGATGTCGTGTCCTACGCGAAAAAGAAAGGGGCCTTTGCCGGGATTGCTCTGGATGGATCGATGGTGACCGTCTCCAACGACAGCAACAAAGCCTACTACGGCAAAGACGTGCGGCCGACGGACATCATCGTGACAAAGGAAGTCGGTAACCCGAAATCGATCGAACTTCGAGAGGCGGCGGAGAAGTTACTGAAGTAGAACCATCGGATCAGTGGTATCACTGGTCGAGAGGATGCGCATGGCAACAGGCCCATCGAAAACAAGCGGTGAAAAAGTGAAACGCACGAGTAAGCCCAAACAGAATAAGCAGGTTAGTGAGCAGGTCATCGGTGCCGAACGAAAAGGACCGACGGTCGAACAGACCAGGTTGCTGACGGACGGACCGGCATGGAAACGTTGGGGACCCTACTTGAGCGAACGCCAGTGGGGGACGGTCCGCGAGGATTACAGCGAGGGAGGCGATGCGTGGAATTATTTTACCCACGACCATGCTCGCTCCCGGGCTTACCGGTGGGGCGAGGACGGACTGGGTGGGATCTCCGATGAACAGCAGCGGCTCTGCTTCGCGCTGGCCCTCTGGAACGGGAAGGATCCCATCCTCAAGGAGCGATTGTTCGGCCTGACCAACAGCGAGGGCAACCACGGCGAGGATGTCAAAGAATACTATTTTTACCTCGACAGCACGCCGACTCATTCCTACATGAAGTATCTCTATAAGTACCCGCAGGCGGCGTTTCCCTATAACGACCTGGTCCACCAGAACAGGAGCCGAAGCAGAGAGGTCGTAGAGTATGAGCTGCTCGATACCGGTGTCTTCAACGAAGACCGGTACTTCGACGTATTCGTCGAATACGCCAAAGCCTCGCCCGAAGACATTCTCATCCAGATCACAGTCGCCAACCGAGGACCGCAAGAGGCCGAATTGCACCTGCTGCCTACCCTGTGGTTCAGGAACGACTGGGCCACCTGGGTCACGAGCCCTGCGAAGAAACCGATGCTCAAGCAGGTCAAGGTAGGAAAGGGGATCGGAGCGGTCGAGGCCTCGCACGCTGAACTGGGCGAGTACGTGCTGTATTGCGAGGGCGACGTGCCGTTTCTCTTCACCGAAAATGATACGAACAACGATCGGTTATTCCCCGACCATCCAAACGCCAGCCCCTATGTGAAAGACGGCATTAACGAGTATGTCGTGCATGGACGCCAGAACGCCGTAAACCCGAACAAGACCGGAACGAAAGTCTCGCCTCATTACCGGTTCACAGTCGGTCCAGGCAAGTCGGAAACCGTTCATCTCCGCCTATGCGCGAAGACGTCGATCCCCACCGGCGCGAAAGGAAAGGGCGAGGCAGCCCCGTTTGGGGCGGCCTTCGATGAGATCCTGAGCGCTCGCACGAGCGAGGCCGATGAGTTCTACCAAGCCGTGACGCCGCCCTCGATCTCCCCGGATGAGGCGAAGGTCATGCGCCAGGCCCTTGCCGGCATGCTCTGGAGCAAGCAATTCTACTTCCTGGATGCGGATCAGTGGCTCGATGAACACCATGCCCATCCCCTTCATCCAGAGAGTCGCGATTTCCGCAATCGCGACTGGTTTCACATGGTCAATCGGGACATCATCTCGATGCCGGACAAGTGGGAATATCCCTGGTACGCAGCCTGGGATCTCGCGTTCCACACCTTGCCGCTCTCGATCGTCGATCCAGACTTTGCTAAGAAGCAGATGCAACTCATGTTTCAGAGAGTGTATCTACACCCAAGCGGGCAGATCCCCGCCTATGAGTGGAACTTCAGCGACGTGAACCCACCGGTCCACGCCTGGGCGACGCTCTTCCTCCATCGTGTCGAACAGGCCATGCGCGGCGAAGGGGACCTCGATTTTCTCAAGTCGGCGTTCAACAAACTGTTGCTCAATTTCACCTGGTGGGTGAATCGGAAGGACCGGTTCGGGAAAAACGTGTTCGAGGGCGGCTTCCTCGGCCTCGACAATATCGGCGTGTTCGATCGGAGCGCCCCCCTACCCACCGGCGGGCATCTGGAGCAGGCGGACGGCACGGCCTGGATGGCGCTGTTCACGCAGAACATGTGCGAGCTCGCGGTCGAAATCACCTCCCGCGACCATACCTACGAAGACATGGTCGGAAAATTCGTCGAACATTTCCTCTATATCGCCGCTGCCATGAACAAACAGGGGGCAGGCGGGATGTGGGACGAGGAGGACGGGTTCTATTACGACGTCCTTCGGTTACCGGACGGAAGCGCGAGCAGGCTCAAGGTCCGCTCCATGGTGGGACTCCTACCGCTATGCGCGACGACGATCGTCGAAGCTTGGCAGCGCGACCGGGTGCCTGAAACTTCCGCGTCATTTCAAGAGCGCATTCGTCAGATGCCGGAGTTGCTCGACTACGTTCATAAGACCGGGCCTGGTCATTTCGGCGTGGCCGATCGAGGCATTCTCGCCTTAGTCAACGAGGAACGACTGCGGAAGATTCTCTCCAAGATGCTGGACGAGAACGAATTCCTGAGCCCCTACGGTATTCGCTCTCTGTCGAAATATCACGGAGAGCACCCCTATGTCTTTCACGTCGGTGAGCAGGTCTACCGGGTGGATTACCTGCCGGCTGAATCGAACAACGGCATGTTCGGCGGGAACTCGAACTGGCGTGGACCGATCTGGATGCCGGTGAACGCCCTGATCATCCGGGCCCTGCTGGCCTACTACCTTTATTACGGGGACAACTTCAAAATCGAGTGCCCCACTGGGTCCGGTCGGCTGATGAACCTGTTCGAAGTCAGCAAGGAAATCGCCGACCGGCTGACGCGCATCTTTCTGCGTGACCCTTCGACAGGCTCAGGGCAGGTGGGGAGTAGGCCGGTGTACGGCGGCGCCAAGAAGTTCCAGGAAGACCAGCATTGGCGCGACCACATCCTGTTCTATGAATACTTTCATGGCGACAACGGGGCGGGCCTCGGGGCCAGTCATCAGACCGGCTGGACCGGCCTGGTTGCGAAGCTGATCGAGCTGTACGGCAGGCTCGATCCGCAAGAATTCCTGAAGGCGGGAAAAGGCGGCGCGTTCAAGTCTGGAGCGAATGAGAAGTGAGGTCGACATGAAACCATGGCCGAAGCATCCCCTGATCTATGAGATCAACACCTGGGTCTGGTTACATGAACTGAGCGGGCGGTATCGGAAGCAGGTGACGCTCGGCACGGTGCCAGATAAGGAATGGGACGCGATCGCCTCATACGGGTTCGACGCAGTCTGGTTCATGGGTGTGTGGGAGCGCAGCCCTGCCGGCCTCGCGATTTCGATGAAGAATGAGGGCCTCCTGACTGATTTCCGACGGGCGCTCCCTGATTTTGGTCCGGATGACAATGTCGGCTCCCCCTATTGCGTGCGTCGCTATGTGGTGGACGAGCAGCTGGGAGGGTCGGAAGGACTGGCTCGGGCACGAAGGCAACTGGCCGACCGCGACATGAAGCTGATGCTGGACTTCGTTCCCAATCACGTCGCACCGGACCATCCCTGGGTGACGGAGCATCCTGAATACTTCATTCAGGGCAGCGAGGAAGATCTGGCGCAAAAGCCGGCGGACTTTATCCGTGCCGGCGACAAGGTGTTGGCTTGCGGCCGCGATCCCTACTTTCCTCCCTGGCAGGATGTTCTCCAACTGAATGCCTTCAATCCCGGATTGCGGCGGGCGGTGATTGAGACTGTCACCTCGATCGCAAACCAGTGCGACGGCATGCGCTGCGATATGGCGATGCTGCTCATCAATGACATCTTCGAACGGACCTGGGGGTCGAGGGCGGGAACCAGACCTCGAATGGACTACTGGCCTGAAGTGATCCCCGGAGTCAGGAAGCGGCATCCCAACGTGCTGTTCATGGCCGAGGCCTACTGGGATCTGGAGTGGGAGCTGCAACAGCAGGGGTTCGACTACTGCTACGACAAGCGGCTGTACGATCGCCTCGAACACGATTCGGCTGAGAGCGTGAGGCTCCATCTCTGCGCCGCGCCGGCCTACCAGGAGAAGCTGGTGCGGTTCATCGAAAATCATGACGAGCCGAGGGCTGCTGCGACATTTAACCCGGCGAAGGCCCGCACCGCAGCCGTGACGACCTTCACCCTACTGGGCGCCAGGCTGTTTCACGAGGGACAGTTCGAGGGACGTCGTGTGCGACCGCCCGTCTTCTTGCGCCGTCGACCCGATGAACGTTCGGACCCCGAGCTGCAACAATTCTACAAGACTCTCCTCAAGTCGCTGCGCGAGAGAGATTTTAAGGAAGGCGAGTGGAAGTTGTGCGAACGGACCGGATGGTCGGATAACCAGAGCTTCCTGAATGTAGCGGCCTGGTGCTGGCGGAAGGATGACCTGCGTCATCTTGTCGTGGTCAACCTCTCCGACAAACAGTCGCAAGCACAGGTCCGGCTCCCCTGGGACGATGTCCGAGGGCGGTCCTGGACGCTCACCGACGCGTTCACCGGCCAGGTCTACGAGCGCGGCGGGACGCAGATGCGGGATGCCGGTCTCTATGTGGATCTCGGTCCTTGGGGGTATCACCTCTTGAAATTCTAACAGGATGCTGAAAAAGTCCGCCAGCGGCGTTCTCGCATCGCTCAGAGGCTCAACGTACCGCCGGGCAGGAGCTGCCAGAGCAGCTCGGGGCGGGGTGGGTGAAATGACTACGCCTCGCCCCTTCACTCGCTGCGGCCTTGCCTGCGGAGAGGCGCGTCTTGGCGCGCCGGGGTCGGGCGAGTGAGATCAGAGGCCTTTCGCGCCGGCAGCTGCTGCTTCAAGGCTGATTTGTCGGGGCGGGTTACTTCTTTACATCTTCTAAACGAATTCCTCGACCGGCGCGTAGATGTTCGCGAGCCTTGGCGATTCGTTCGTGGAATCTGGGGTCGTTTTCTAGTCGAAAATCGAACCAATCGTCCTCGGACTCAAAGCCGATCAGAATCCCGGCTGGCTTGCCGTGACGAGTAATCACGACCTCTTCCTTGGCGGCAAGCCGCAGATATTTCGATAAATCATCCTTCACGTCGGACAGCGCAATCTTTTTCATGACCGTTTCCCTGTTCCTTCGAGCCACGATGAGGCCTCTGATTTGTCGATGATCGCCAGCACCTCAACTGTGTCTTCAGTGACGTCGTAATAGACTCGTATTTCATCGATGCGAAGTCGGTACTGTGGCCGCTTCATTCCACGGAGTCTCTTGATTCGACTCTTGCTGCCTTTTGTCGGCTCACGTCGGAGGTGCGTTTCTATCGCGTCGCGAACCGAGGCTCGGACCTGGGCCCGTAGTCGCTGAAACTGCTCGATTGCTTCAGGCGCAAGGATAATCTCATGGCGCATTCCGGCCAGATTCTAGCCAGAATTCCTGTGTGAGGCAAGTTGGTCATTCGAAACAAGGGGCTAAATCTTCTCCACTTCCGAAATGATCGTGTGATACCCGCTCGCGCCGGCCGGCTGGGGGCGGACGATTTCGGCGATCTGAAGCTGTCCCTTCGTGTCGATGGCCCGCACGACGGTTTGAAACTTTCCCGGCTTCGGCGGCCGCCACGTGTAGCTCCAGATGACCCAGGAATAGGGCGACATGGGCGGTTCGATCCGGCAGTCGTTCCACGTACGGCCTGCATCGAAGCTTATTTCGACTTTGCTGATGCTGTTCGGTCCGCCGAAGGCGATGCCTCGAAATGTGTGTTCCGGCCCGCGTAAAGGTTGGTAATGTCCGGGCGAATCGATACGTGAGAAAATCTTGATCGTGCCGTCATCGGTCCAGCCCTTGCGCTGCCAGTAGCCCTTGTAGTCGCCGGGATAGACTTCGATCTCGACGATCCATTTGACGTTCTTGATGCCGTAGAGGCCCGGTACCAACAGTCGGAGCGGGAAGCCATGTTCCCTGGGAAGTTTTTCGCCGTTCATCAGGAAGGCGAGCATCACGTCGTCCTGCATCGCGCGGGTGAAGGGAATGCTGTCGTCATAGCCGTCGATGCCGCGAAAAACCACGTCGCGAGCGACCTCACTGTCCGCTCCGCAGTCGATGAGCAGTTGCTTGAGTGAGATCCCGCGCCAGGTCGCCGTGCCGATACTGTCGCCGCCGGGGAGCGTGTCGATGCACATCAAGGTGGAGATCTGATCGTAGGAATCGCGGTTCAGAATATCGCGCCAGCCAAGCGACATCGGGCGGTTCACCGAGCCTTTGACATGGAGCTTCCACTGCTCGATGTTCAAATCGCGGGATACGGAAACGGCTCCATCAGCATAATTGACCACGTAGAATTTCGAGTTTGGCGTGAAGTAGGTCGTGTCACGGGGAGGGACGGCGAACATGCGTCCGAATACGCCTCCGACGGCATCGCAGCCACCGGTCGCGGCGGCCAGGGCTCCGAGACCGGTTGCTTTCAAGATGGTTCGTCGTGAGAAAGGCATTTCCCTCCTTCCGATCGTGTGATTCATTATCATACAAGGACGGAACCTAACTCAACGACAGCGTCCGGCGAGAGGCTATGCTGCTCAAGTCGGGCTCGGTAGCCACGGACCAACTAGAAGCGGAGTCGTGTGATCAGATGCGGCCTCACCTCACACAGAGCAGCGGTATGGAGGTCATCACGGAACCCTCTTAAATTCGCCGTGATACCGATCCCCTGTCTCGTGATTGGTCGCCTCCACCAGGAGAACCGAAACACCCTTGTGGTCGTAGAGCGACAGCCTGACGGCCCGCCGGTCCGATGTACTGACCAGGTGTCCGTCGTCAGGCTCAAGCATGCCGGCTCCAACCGAGACTTTGGAAAAGGTCTCTCCGACGAAGAGGTAGGATCCATTCTCCCGGATCATTAAGCGGACTGATCCGGACGGCATCACGGCCCGATTCTTCTTGACGGGGCCTTCCCATTCACCCACCACCTGGCTGACCTGGGTAAGCGGAACCGAGGTCCAGGACGGATCGCCATGACCGGGACCGCTGGAACAAGCAGTGACCAAGCCGACCGCGAGCACGCACATCGGAGCCATACCAACCGTGACGACTGTTGATCTCATGTGGCCTCCCTATCAGCGTTGAGTGGTAGCAGGCTGCGGAAAAACTCGATTTGCGCGCTTCGACATGCTTGTATGGTGTTTTACCGTTCATTCTTGAGAAGCTACGAGGAGCTGGGGTGGAGGGACATCGACTAGCATCTGCCGCACAGCGGACAGACTGTCTGAGAACTCTCCCACCCACACCACAAACGTCGATGAAGAATCTCGCGGCAGGACCCCTGACCGCCGATTTGTCTGCAAGCTCACGTTGGTGTGTGCCACCCCAGCGTCATTCATTTCTGCTTTCAAGGAGGCGACGATGATGCAACCCGTTCTGAATGTCGGCGTGGATGTGGCCAAAGACGCCGTTGTGGTCGCATGTGCCGAGCACAGTTTTCCGGTCCAGCGTATTCCCAATCAGCGGGCCCCCTTGCGGACATGGCTGAAATCTCTCCCAGCCGGCAGCCGCATCGGCTTGGAATCCACCAGCACCTATCATGAATTGCTGGCGGCCCTGGCGCAGGCCCACGGGTATACCGTCTTCCTGCTGAACCCGTTGGATACTCGGCACTACGCCAAGGCCATGGGCAACCGGGCCAAAACCGACCGGGTGGATGCGGAATTGATTGCCCGACTCATCGCGCAAGAGCACACGCACTTGCGTGCCTAGACGCCTCCCACGGCGAATCAACGCAAGCTGGATCAGCTGATTCGACGGCGTGCCACGATTGTCCGTCTCCAAGGCACGCTCAAGCTGACGATGCGCAATCTGGGCGGCTTTGCCGCCGAACTCAAGGCCGTGATGAGCAAATTGGAGGCGTTGATTGCCAAGATTGATACGGCCATGGCTGCGATTGCGGCTGGTTCGCCCCAACACCAGGAGGCCCAACATCGGTTGCAAACCATTGTGGGCGTCGGTCCCCTGGTAGGCCTCAGCTTGACCAATACGTTGGAGCGCGTACCGTTTCGCAAGGCGGATGCCTTCGTCGCTTTCACCGGGTTGGATCCGCGGGCGAATGACTCGGGACAGAAAGCCGGTCGCCGCCGCTTGTCCAAACGCGGCCCGGCCGAGTTGCGCCGCTTGCTGTTTAACGCTGCGATGTCGGCCGTCAAAACTACCGTCTGGAAACCGATCTACGAATCGTACCGCACGCAAGGCTGGAGTACGACCGCCTCGTTGGTGATCATCGCTCGCAAAATCGCCCGGACCGCGTGGTCTATTCATCATTACCGGACAACATTTAATCCAGAGCGAATAACAAAATGCTTGACATGAACCATAGAATCTCAGCACGAACGAAAAGCCTCAGCAAATTCAATGACCGCTCCGTTCGTCCTGAGGCTCTCGAAGGATGAATGGAGGGTTTTTCCGCAGCCTGTTAGAGGCTAACTCCTTTTAGGTGGATAGCTTTCAAACGCTTTCGCGATGGCCTTATTCCCGAGCTCGATATTGTCCTTCGCAGTATCCTTCAACGTGCCGACAATCGTCGCACGCCAGACCAGTTCTTTCTTGGTTGGTTCGACCAGATCAAGAGTCAAGGTTCCTTCCGTATAATCATACGTGGTGACAGTGCCCCCGTAGCCCGCACCCCACCCATATCCGTATCGGCCGCGATAGGCACCGGCGGTCGGCCCGGTGCTCTGGATTTGCTGCTTCTCCTTTGTACTGAACCAATAGTAGACCAGGAGGTCGGGTTGTTGATTCAGATCGACTTGCTGAAGCCCTTTCTCGATCAGCTCCCGTGCGACGGCTGATTCAATCCGCTTGTGCTTCAACGAATTGTCGTAGATCCCACCTTTTTCGGCCTCCGCCAGTCCCACAAACGTAAATGTTCTGAAGGTGGTGAAATCAGCAGTAGGATCATGGTCGGTCTTCACGTCGAACGTCGTGCAGGCGCTCAGGCCGAGCATTAATAGGATGAGTGGCCATACTGATCGTCGTCGATTCATCCGCGTGTCCATGAACGATACTCCTCCTTTTCCGGCCCCGGCGTAAAATTACCGCCGATCGGTTGTCCTATCCACGCAGACAGGCAGACCAACTTCCGAGTCCCTGCCGGCCTATTTTCCATTCTGTTCCTGCGGCATCGCCTCCTTAATCAAATCGTCGAGGAATTTATTAACCGGCGTATACATAGACGCCGTTTTTCTGTTCAGGAAATCCGCCATCATGCCGCCCAAGGTGGCGCGGGCGATGTCCTCCAGATACACCGGATCTTGGGAGACCCCTTCGCCCTGCATGCTCGTTTCAGCTGCGGAGACCCAGACCAACTCCCCGATATTCGCATCCCACAGCTGCAACACGAGCCGCATATCGCCCCAACGAGTCTGCGTGAGCCGTACGTCAAGGGCCTTCCAACGTTCGGTCATGGTTTGCGTGAAGGAGGCCAAGCGCAGCTGGAACACGTATCGCGCGCCGATCGCGGCACCGATCCTGCGCAGGGAATCACGATCAAGGATGTTGCTCTCCTCATAACCCGCTCTCATGCGCATATACTCCGCGGCCAACCCTGCCCCGTTGATGCGTGCCACAGTCTCTTGCGGAGACACGACCTTCCATTCGGGCGTGACCTTGCGCAGAATCTCATGGAGATAATAGACCAACGCAACCTCGTTCCCCCGCAAGCCCGCGACGGTCACGGCCGAGAGCAGCGCGACCGGTTCCTGCTGAAAGATGGCAGGCTCACCCGATGCAGAGAAGGGAGTCGAAGTGGTTCGCACCTGCCACCCATAGATCGAACTCGCGCAGCCGCTCAGGATGAAACAAGCCGACAGCACGCTTGCACACAGGGCGGATGCCGCAACCCATGACTTCATCTCAATCCCCCACCCTCGACCTTCATTATTCATGGACAGTTCCGCTGCAACCGCGCACCAGCTGCTACGACGATGCAAGGCAGGCATGATCCATACGCGTATTGTCGTTCCTTATACCCAGATCGACGTCGGAACTCAACGGAGTGACTCGGCCGTGACGCTCCCGCCCGACAACACATTGACAACGGCGAGTACACCTGTCACTTGTCTTAGAGCGATTCAACCGATACGCTGTCGCCTCGACACATTCAGGAACCAGTCAGCCGGCGTCTCACCGATTCCAACAATTGCAGGTTTTCACAACCTCACGATGAGCGGAGCGTGCCTGAGCGGAGGGAGAGAAGAATGGAAGACAGAGAGACGATTCGTCGGTTGCTGCAAAGCACGGCTCTATACGCGGCTCTGGCGCTCATGCCTAGCCTGGTCGCGGGCTGCACAAGTGCACTCCATGGCTGGCAGGTACAAACGGTTTCGACGCCGCAATTGCCGTCGTTTGATCACACCCTGCTCGAAAAAGAACGCGTCGCGATATTCGGGGCTCCGGCACCCATACCAATCTTGGGGAACGAAGTAGGAATGGAGACATTTCTGGTCGGCGTATTGAGCAGAGTTGCTCCAAAAATCATGGTCGTCGAGCCGAGGGAAATGTTTACGCGCATCAATAGACAGGGCCTGACGGGAGACTATGCGAGGATGAGAAGCATTGCGGAGCAGGCGAATATTCTGGATCATGAGCCGCTGCACAAAATCGGAGTTGCCGTGGGTGCGCGCTACATCTTTCAACCCCGCTTGATGTTGTTCACACAACACATGACCGATCGCATGTCGACACCCCTCTTCGGCGTGAGGCTCTCTCAAACTCGCGCCACCGTCATGCGGCTCTCGTTGCAATTGTGGGATTCCGAAACCGGGGCGCTGCTCTGGTCCTCGATCGCCGAAGGGACCATGCAGGGTGAAGCGATATCCCAGGATCCGGTCTACTTCAAAGATATCGTGCGGGTCATCCTGGGAAGCATCATTACCGATTTCGTCAACGACAGGACCGGCGCGAAGTACACTCCGATCTATAAACTGCTTGACGATTTGCTCCAGACCTCCCCGCCGGAGAAGGAACCCAAGCCTGGCAAATCGAGTCCCGGCAAACCGACCTAGCCCAATTCATGTGAGGGCATGGATCGACGTGCACGAGGGCTGCGAGACCGTCACCGTTTGCGCAGCTCTCGTAACATCCGTTCGGCCTCCGGCTTGTGTTTCCGTTCCCAGGCATAGCGATAGTGCGGGTGTTCGAATTCGACCACCGCGATCAACTGTTTTCTCGCCTCTTCGACCCTGCCCTGTTTTTTGTAGACGGTCGCCAGCATCATGCGCGCATTCGCATAGTTCCCGTCGGCGGCGATCGCCCGTTCCAGGTACACTTGGGCTTTCTTCTTGCTTCCGCCGAGGATCCGGGGGAGCTCCATCATCAGACCGCCCATCATCTGTAACGCGAGGGAATGATTGGGGTTCAATTCGATCGCGCGCATCGCGCCATGTCTGATCGTACTCACCGTCAACGCGGCGTTCGTGACCCCCTGGAGGCGCGCCGCGTTGCCGATATTCAGGGCATAGAAATAATGAGCGTCGGCATTGGTCTCGTCGAGCTCGAAGGACTGTTTGGCCGCCTTCGCTCCCGCTTCGTAGGCAGCCAGCCGTTTTGCCTTGTCGGTCAGCAAGTCGTCGGCAAGATCGAAATAGGTTTCTGCAAGTTGAACGAGCAATTCCGGTGAGGGGTTGCCTTCGTCCACTCGGTCGAGCAGCGCCTGCAGATCCTTTTCAAGCGATTGCGGATATCCCGGCGGCATCTCGTTGCGCTGCGCTGAGGCACGATCTGATGCGATGAGGGCGACGACCACGAGGAGGCTTGCCGCGATCGATGTCGTCATCCTCATCCCGTTTCTGAATGTCCTCATGGATAGTATCTCCAATCAAGGATCAGTCGCAGACCCACGGACCAGACCGGGTTAAGATCCGCCTCGGGACCGCCAGCAGGTAGGACAACCGCCGTGGAATAGGGAACCGTCACGCCGGTGAACAGCTGCATCAGCAATGTCGCGCTCTGGTTGGTGGAAAACCTCCGGAATGGCCTGTACTCCAGGACCGGTATATCAAAATACAAGGACTTGTACCCGACCAGTTGGCCACTGCCGTCCGACGTCGCGCTCGGCACGAACAGCCGATCCGATCCGTCAAGGCCGAACAGAGTCACACCGAGCTCCCGGCCGACTACGAACTGAAAACGGCCGATCGGGGTGGCCCATCCGGACTGCCAAGGAATGAGACCTCCATTGCTCGCGGCCACGGCCATTTGCATGTACCGATCCGGCGCGAAGAGGTAGAGAGGCGAGAGCAGGAGGAGATCGCCCGGGATGAGGAAGAACGGCATCCGCAGGCGGGTCGAAATTCCTGTGTGCGATGGGATCGCAGCAGTTAGGCTGCCGCCTTGCGACGAGTATCGATTCGTTGACGAAGTATCGGCGCGCAGTCCGACCGCGAGGAAGATCAGCCCGTCACCCGAGTCGTCGAGCACTCCTTCCAGGCCCATGCCGACTCGTGCGGAGAGATCGAGTCCTCCTATGACACCCCCACCTTCCGAGCCGGCGAATCCGCTGGAGACGGATCTGCCGTCGATCATGCCGGCCAGCCCGACGAAGCGTCCAAGTTCGCTACGGAATCGCGGCATCGCGCCGAGCCCCGGCCCGAGACCCGGCATGGGGGTCCACCTCAGCACTTCAACTGCCAATTGCCGTGCCTGGGGTGGCGCGCGCAATCCTTCCGGCTCTTGCTTGAGCGTGTCGTTTCTGCACACATCGAAGGCGTCGGCCTCGATCGGCGCAGCCGCTGTGTAGGGCATATCGACGGCCCGCGGACGACCGGCGGCCGTGTCAAGCACTTGCTCGAGGCTGGTGCGGATCGCCACCGCAGTCCGCTCGGCATCCTCCGGGCGCATGTGCGCGTCGCCCATCACCACGATCGACTTCCTGTTCTTCAGCCAGAGAAAGACCTCGAGGCCACCCTCGTTGTAGAGATCATGGGTACCCTTGCGCTGAGAGGCATTGCCCCAGGTGCCGGCGATATGGCCGGCGGAAAAGATATCCTGCAAGAAATGCAGCGCAAAGCCCTCGTCGAACAGCATGGAGCGCGCGAGCGCCTGGCGCTCCTCCGGCGCCAGTCTGTCCTTCGCAAGGCGAGTCGCCTTCTGTAGCGCTCTCAAGTGATACCATTCCCAGACTCCCATCGCGTTGATATCAGACCCGGCGCGCAAGGCCAGCTCCCCATATTCCTCCGGCGAAATATCACTGTGCGGGCGAGCAAGCAGAAAGTGAGCGTTGTTGGACTGTGCCCTGGTCGCATACTCGCGATCGGCACGTTGTAGCCCAAGGTCTGCAGCGCGAAGCGAGTTGATGCGAGCGGCCCTGGCGGTCTCGCTTTCCAGCTGGCGGTGAAAATCAACGATCGGGCTCTGATCGCCAGGGAGCTGTTCGGGGGACGGGAGGACTTCGATGCGTGCGAGGTCGACCTTGAGCTTTGCCGCGACGGCGGCAACCGCGAGGACCCATTTCGATTCGAGCACAATGCCGGTCATGTCCTGACTCGAACAGGAGTGATCTCCGGCAATCGCCGCCAGCGCGGCCCAGTCGATGCAAGCCGGCTTGAGACCTTGCTCGGCATCGGCACCCTGCTCGCAGAGGCGTGGTTCATGGGTCAGTCGAGCCTCCCGCCACAAGTCGTCGAAGATGGCTCTGCGCGCCGGGTCAAGGTTCTGCACCGCCAGGATTGAGATATCGCGGTGCTCCGGATAGACCCAGGCCAAGGCCGGGGCGGCGAAGATCCAGCCGCTCAGGGACGCGATCGTCAACGATACGATGGCAAGAGGTATCCCGATCATCGGTCTGTCGATAGTTGCTTGCCAGTAGGATCAATCGCGGAGCGGCTGTTCGATCGCGATAAAAAGGAGATCACCCTCATCTCTTCACAATCCGGTCCAGGCTCAGCCAGCCGAGCCATACCGTCACGCTGATTTCGGAGATGCCTGGATGTCGAGACCGGTTCTTCATGGCAGCATCCCTTCAGCGGGTCTGGGCGTCCCGACTGTGGGCCGCCTTCTTTCCTCCCTCTAAGAGCTTCTTTGGATCGACCCTGCCGAACAGTTCGATGAGCGCCGCGACGCAACCGGTCCATCCCGTCTGATGGCTCGCGCCCAAACCGGCCCCGTTGTCGCCATGAAAATACTCATAGAACAACAGATTATCCCGCCAATGACGGTCGGTTTGGAATTTCTCCGCCCCGCCGAATACCGGACGGCGTCCGCTGTTGTCTCGCAGAAAGATCCGCGTGAGCCGTTCGACAATTTCCCTGGCCACCTCGTATAGATTCATCAGCCGTCCGGATCCGGTCGGACATTCGACCTTAAAGGTATCCCCATAATAGAGATAGAACTGGACGAGGGCTCGAATGATGAGCACGTTGACCGGCACCCAGACCGGTCCACGCCAGTTGGAATTACCGCCGAACATGCCCGTGTCCGATTCAGCCGGCAGATACCCGACCCGATACTCCTGGCCGTTCACGTAAAATACGTAGGGATTCCGCTCGTGGAACTTCGAAATCGACCGCAGCCCGTGGGGACCGAGAAACTCGTCTTCGCTCAGCATGATCGCCAGGATGCGCCGCAGGCGCTCCTGAGTGACCAAAGCCATGATTCCGCGCTCGTCTACCCCACGATGCCCTTCCCCGGTAGCATGAATCCAATGAAACAGCTCCGGCATCCTTGTGAATCGCTCTGCAATGACCCGTTTCGCCTGCGGCACCAGTTCGCGTTGCCATGGCTCAATGACTGTCGTCGCACAGAGAGGTAACAGACCGACCATCGACCGGACTTTCAGATGGGTCGCGCTTCCGTCCGGGAGTCGGAGGAGATCATAGTAGAACCCGTCTTTCTCATCCCACATCCCGATCCCGTCGGCCGCAGAGCCGTTCATACCGGCCGCGATCCATACGAAATGTTCGAAGAACTTCGCGGCCAAGTCATCGTACATGGGGTCCTGAGATGCAAGCTCCACAGCCAGCTCCGCCATATTCTGGCTGAACAGAGCCATCCATGCCGTCCCGTCGGCTTGCTCCAAATAGCCGCCCGTCGGCAACGGAGCACTACGGTCGAACACGCCGATGTTGTCGAGGCCGAGAAAGCCGCCTTCAAACACGTTCTTGCCGTTCCGGTCCTTGCGGTTCACCCACCAGGTAAAATTGAGCGTCAGTTTGGAGAATGCCGCCTTGAGAAACTCGATATCTGCCTCGCCGCGGCGTCCGACATCCATTCGATGAAGAAAGAGCGTGGCCCAGGCATGGACCGGTGGATTCACATCGCTGAAATTCCATTCGTAGGCCGGCACCTGTCCGTTCGGATGCAGGTAATGGCCGGTCAGCATGAGCTCCAACTGGTGCCGCGCGAAGTCGGGATCGACGACGGATAAAGCCGTCGTATGGAACGCCAAGTCCCATGCGGCGTACCAGGGATACTCCCACTTGTCCGGCATCGAAATAATGTCGTCGTTCACCATGTGGAACCACTCCCGGTTCCGGACGACATTGGTTCCTTTGTGGAGCGGATGAGCCTGCCGTTCTTCAAGCCAGCGGTCGACGTCGTAATAATAGTATTGCTTGCTCCAGAGCATGCCTGCGAGCCCTTGGCGCATGACGTTGGAGCGATCCGGATCGGCTTTGACAGCGGCGGGGGTCACGGCATCATAGAACTCATCCGCCTCCCTGTGTCGCACCTTGAATTGCGCGTCGAATTCTCCAAACGGGTCCCGCAACTCACCGGGAGCGGCCTCGGCGAGACGAAGGCGAATCGTCTGTTCACCGCGTGGGTTGACGGTGAGTTGGTGGTGAGCGGAGACTTTTGTTCCTATCGCCTCAGGGTTGACCGCATCCCGTTTCCCTTGCACGACATAGTCGTTGATTCCATCCTTGACGTAGGGGCCGGAGTTGGAGCCGCCGAAGAGCTTGGCATGGTTGGTTTCGTTGTCCGTGAACAGCAACGGGATCTCGCCATCGCAATACAGATGGTAGTCGGTGAGGGACTCCTGGAACAGAGGATCCGTGTGATGGGCATGAACAACGGAGCCTTTCGCTCGTTTCACCCTGCGCAGCACCGGCTTGCTTCCTCCATAGGCCCAGGACCAGGTATTCCGAAACCAGAGCGTGGGTAGGACATGGAGGCCGGCCTTCTCCGGGCCACGATTATGAATCGTGATCTTGATGAGGATATCGTTCGGCGCCGCCTTCGCATACTCGACAAACACGTCGAAATACCGGTCGTCGTTGAAAATGCCTGTATCGAGGAGTTCATACTCCATGTCATGGCGATTTCTGCGCCGATTCGTCGAGACCAAGTCTTCATAGGGAAAGGCTGCCTGCGGATATTTGTACAGGTACTTCATGTAGGAGTGCGTCGGAGTGCTGTCGAGGTAGAAATAGTAGTCCTTCACGTCCTCGCCATGATTGCCCTCGCTGTTCGTCAGGCCAAAGACCCGTTCCTTGAGGATAGGGTCCTTGCCGTTCCAGAGCGCCAGCGCGAAACAGAGGACTTGGTGGTCATCAGAAATCCCCGCCAATCCGTCTTCTCCCCAACGATAGGCCCGCGATCGCGACTGCTCATGGGTGAAATAGTCCCAGGCATTGCCGTCCGTACTGTAATCTTCCCGGACAGTCCCCCACTGCCGTTCGCTCAGATACGGACCCCATTCTTTCCAAGCAGCGGCTTTCGCTTTGGCTTCCTCCAACCGGCGATGTTCTGACGTCTGTGCCATGGTCATACCTCCATGTAGCAGAATCGTTCACACCATCTCTTTTTCACGGCGATGAAGCTCCCCGCAGCAAGCTGCGGGGTATCTTGCGAAGTTCTCCGAAGCCGCGACCCTCCTGCGCCAAGGCTACCGGAGGGTTCTCCACGCCTTCATCCCCGTAGCGAGCTACGGGGTATTGGGCGAAGGAGAAGAAAGGCCTTCAATTGCGCTCCCGCCCACAGCTCCTCGGCATACCACACCACATTCCGTTGTCGAGTCTTCTCTCTACGGGGAAGAGGATAACCCAGTCAGCCCTTTCGCGGATACTGTCTATTTTGAGATGTCTGCGAAAATTCGTGAAACCTAGCGAGGTGGGTCACAGTCTAAGTTGAAACGGAAGGAGTATCAGAAGGAGCTGAGCAGGTTCACTGCTCCCGCCAGACCTTCAACGTATGCTCGGCGATCATCCGTTCCTCGTCCGTCGGAATAACCCAGGCCGAGACCTTGGAGTCCCGCGTCGAGATGCGCGGCCCACCAGCTCGGTTGGCTGCCTCATCCAGCTTGAGGCCCAGCCACGCGGCGCCTATGCAGATACGGGCTCGCATCTCAGGAGAATTCTCACTGATGCCGGCCGTGAGGACGACTGCATCCAAGCCCTGCATTGCGGCCGCCAGAGCACCCAATTCACGCTCCACGCGGTAGACGAAGTAGTCCAGGGCGAGCCTGGCTTGCAGATCCTCGCTTGCCAGGAGGTCGCGCACGTCGTTGCTGATGCCAGAGAGCCCGCGCAGTCCCGTCTCATGGTAGAGGAATCGTTCCAGCTCCTTTGCGCCGTACCCCTTTTCGGACACGAGATACAGGAGGACACCGGGGTCGATCTGGCCGCAACGGGTGCCCATGGGCAAGCCATCCAGTCCCGTGAAGGCCATGGTGCTGTCCATACTCCGCCCTCCCTTGATGGCGCACATGCTGGCGCCACTGCCCAGGTGGGCGACGACCACCGATCCCTGAGCGATCTCGGGAGCCACGCGAGGCAGGGCACGCGCGATGTATTCGTAGGACAGGCCGTGGAACCCGTAGCGGCGGACCCCTTCCTGGTAGAGGGCCTCTGGGATAGCAAATCGGTCTGCCACGTCAGGATGCCCCTGGTGGAAACCGGTGTCGAAGCAGGCAACTTGCACCATGCCGGGGAAGCGCTCTTGGATCGTGCGGATGGGGCGGAGGTTGTAAGGTTGGTGCATCGGGGCGAGCGGGATGAGCCGCTCCAGCGCCGCCAGGGTATCATTGTCCACCGATACCGGCGCACGGTAAGCTGGACCACCGTGAGCCACCCGATGTCCGATGGCCACCGGCACCTCCCCGGCCAAATGCTCGCGAAGCCAAGCGCCGACGCGTCCCATTGCGACCGCTACGTCGGGGATCTCCGCAACCGGGAACGTCTGATCCACCAAGGGGCTGCCGCCGGCGTCTCTTGCCCGCAGACTCGGACGAGTACCGACCCCGCTCACTTGACCCTTCAACGTCAGCGAGAGTTGGGACTGCCCTCCGATGCCGTAAACGGAGAACTTGATGCTGGAGGAACCGGCGTTGACGACGAGAATCGTATCGGCCATGGCCCCTACCCTTTTCCCACCCCGGCCCTGGCGGCCAGCGCGTGCGCATAGAGCGCGGCGACCGCGCATGAGGCCATCCTGGTCCGTTGGTTATCAGCTCGACTGGTGAGGATAATGGGGACCTTCGCACCCAACACGACGGCGGCCCCATCGGCCCGCGAGAGGAACATCAGGTTCTTCACCAGCATGTTCCCTGCCTCCAGGTCCGGCACCAGCATAATATCCGGGTTGCCGGCTACGGGCGAGTCGATCTTCTTGATCCTGGCCGCCTCGGCGCTGATGGCGTTGTCGAAGGCCAGCGGGCCATCCAGGATGCCGCCGTGGATCTGCCCCCGCTCGGCCATCTTGCAGAGGGCCGCCGCCTCGATGGTGGAGGGGATCTTCGGATTGATGGTCTCCACGGCCGAGAGGATGGCCACCTTGGGTTGCTTCCAGCCCAACGCGACAAAGAAGTCGATGGCATTTTGCAGGATATCCGCCTTGTCCTCGAGGCTGGGGAAAATGTTGATGGCGGCATCCGTAACGGCAAACACCTTGTGGTAGGTAGGCACGTCCATCACAAAGACATGGCTGACCCGCCGAGCGGTCCGCAGGCCCGTCTCACGCTTGACCACCTCGCCCATCAGCTCGTCGGTGTGAAGGCTCCCCTTCATGAGAAGTTTCGCCCGGCCCAGCCGGACCAGCTCGACCGCCGTCGCCGCAGCAGCGTGGCTATGGGGAGCATCAACAACCTCGTAGGGCGTGATGTCGAGCGCTGACTCCTTCGCCACCCGGCGGATCTTCTCGGACGGGCCCACGAGAATCGGAGTGATGATCCCCGCCTCAGCCGCCTCGACCACGGCGCCGAGCGAGGCGTCGTCGCATGGGTGGGCGACGGCCGTCGGGACCGTCGCCATGCCCTTGCAGCGAGCCAGGAGCGCTTCATACTTGCCGGTGCCCCGGTGCTCGGTGTTCTCAGTCGTTCCTATCGCCATCGGTTCCTCCTATGATTTCGGCGCCGGCTCCCGCAACATCGCCTCGATCCGCGCCAGTCGCGCTGCCCGTTCACCACTCATCTCGCCGGTTGCCGACGCGACAGCGCGGATCGCCGCCAGCGCCGTTGTCCTGCCGTCTGGATCGTCGTGCAACATCTTGGGGATCGCATCGACCGCGCCATCCTGGTCGAGCACCAAGGCCAGGAACTGCTCGCGCAGCACCCGTTTGAACTCCTCCAGCGTCAGGCCGCCCTGTTTGGCACGCATCTGACGCAACTGGTTGAACGCGCGCTCTTCTACTCCCGGTCCCGCCATACCGATGTAGAGCATGCCGCGGAACGCCGCTTCGCGCCACCCGCCTTCGGCAACCCTCGCCTTGAGCTCGGCGATCCGCGCCTGGATGAAGGCCGTTCGTTCCGGTTCGATCCCCGGCCGTCGACGAGGACTTTCATCCGAGGCACTCAGCCCCACGAGGGCCTGTAGCAGCGGGGTGCTGTAGATCGCCAGGAACATCTGTTCGAGACTGCGATCCCGCAGATCGCGCCAGCCGTCGAGCGCCGCGATGATCCCCTCTGAGAATCTGGTCTGGGCCTGGAGCAAGGGATTGTCGGGTGAGGCCGGCCGGCGTTGTTTCCGGACCTGTTCGGCGAGTTGGGCGACGTGACGCATGACAGGGTTACGATTTGAAAACAGCTCGAAGGGCAGCTCGGAGGGATTGAGTGTATGGAGCCATTGGGCGGTCTGCTCGTTCGCGAACGTCCGAACAAACGGTTGCAGCATGGTGCGGTACAGGCCGAGATTGATCTGCGACAGGCGCCGCACGGTCGCGAACCGGCGCTCATCCTCTGGGTCGGGTGAGACAATGGCCCGGATGTCATTCAGGCTGCGTCGCTCGAAACGGACGATCCAGTCGCTCCCGACCAGTTCCGGATGGGCCGAGTCCTCGGTCTTGCGGGTCATCACCGCCTCGTACAGGCCGGGGGGCAGCACGTCGATCAAATCGATATTGGAAGCGAATTCTTCGTGCTCCTTGCGGGCCACGCCGCCGGAAACGAAGATGCCGAGATGGCCGACGCTCTCGTGGACGGCATAGACGATGGTCTGGCCCTGGGCGAGAATATCCTCGTCCTTCTGATACAGGTCGCAGATCCAGCCGAGGGCCTGCGGCGGCGGAGTGATGTTGTCCCCCTTGGAGCAGAAACAGACGATGGGCGAACGGATATTCCGCAGGTCGATCCTCATCCCATCACTGGTGACGAGTTCAGCGGTCGCCAGCCTGTTACCAATGAACAGTTGATCGACGATCCATTGTATTTCCTCGGCGGTGAGGTTGACGTGGCCGCCCCACCATTTTTCGAATTCCAAGAAGCGCGCTCCCTCTGTGTCGACCTTGGCCCAGACGTTGTAATTTTTCGTCCAGAGAGTGTTGGCGGGGTTGAGGTTTTCGAAGTTGATGACGATATTCGCGCCGTCGAATTTGCCGGCGCCGAGGTCGCTGGTCAGCGCGGTCAGCCAGCTCCCGCCCATGAGTCCGCCTGTATATCGCATCGGGTTCCGGCCCACGGTTCCGGCCCAGTAGGACAGAGGCGAGCCGGCGATGATGATCGGCCCGAACAGCTCAGGTCGCGTCGCGGCCAGCATCATCACCGCCCAACCGGCCTGGCAGTTGCCGATGACGCAGGGCTTGCCGTCTGCATCTGGGTGGAGAGCGATCACCTTCTCCAAGAACATCGCTTCGGCGCGCATGATGTCTTCGATGGTTTGACCCGGCATCGGCTCGGGAGAGAAGCCGACGAAGTAGCAAGGATGACCGGCACGCATCGCCACGCCCAGTTCGCTCTCGGCCTTGAACCCCCCGATGCCGGGCCCATGTCCGGCGCGCGGGTCCACGACCACGAACGGGCGTTTCTTTTGGTCGATGACTACCCCTTCCGGCGGCTTGATCCTCACCAGCCCATAATTGACCGGCCGGTCGAAGGTCCGTCCGTCCAGCACCGTTTCGTGGCCGAAAATGAGCACGTGCGGGACCGCCTTCGCTTTCTGCTCATAGTATTGGTCGCTGCGCTGCCGCAGCACATCCCAGAACAGGATCGTGCGCTGCCAGGCGTCCACCCAATAGTCCCAGGCGGTCAGCCAAGGGTTGGGCATGGCCGAGAATGGAGGATCGAGCGGCTTCCGATCGGATACGCCCTGGGTCTGAGTCTTTGTCTGGTGACGGTCACTGGAGACTTCGGATCGCTTGCGGCCGTCTGTCGGCGTCTGGGTCTGCATAATCGTCCTCTCTTTCTTCCCTAACAGGCTGCGGAAAAACTAGATTTCCGCGCTTCGACATGCTCAGCACGAACGAAAAACCTCAGCAAATTCAATGACCGCTCCGTTGGTCCTGAGGCTCTCGAAGGATGAACGGAGGGTTTTTCCGCAGCCTGCTAAGCCACATAGCCAGGATGTTTCATCCGGCAGAGCCGTAAGGGGGTATCATATACATAGGACGGCTGTCCAGACAGATCCGCCCTCTCTTTTTCGCGCCAACAACCGGTGCAGGATGAGGAGTTGTGCCGTTCTTGTGCGAGGCTTCACGCGAGCAGCAAGCATATTACAGAGTTCCCGGTCTGGCACAGCCGTCGGGCGAGACGGCGTAGGAGTTCAAGAGCCCGTAATGATCGGACGCTGGGAGTCCGGCCTCGTCCGTCTCCAGCCCGAACATCGATTGTGTCAGACAGTAGCCGGGGAGAAAGGAGTCCTCGATCAAGTAGTCGATCTGTCTTGGACGTTGCATCTCGGTCCGGTACGCGCGAGTGATCTCGGCCTGCAGGTCGTCGCCCTCGCCCTTGATCATACCAGTCAGAAGGGACGGAAGCGGTGAGGTCATGGCGTCCGGTATCAGCCGGTTCCTGGGGGGATCGGCGGTATAAAAACCGGCATTCTGCCCGTTCACACGAGTCGTATCGACATACCGGAGAAGCTGAAGCTCCTCGTATTCTGGGTCATCCGACTCGAAATTCAAGTCTCCGCCGAAGAGAATACCAGCGTAATCCTCATCACGCTTGAGCTTCTGCAACGTGCGGCTCAACCGGTCGATTTCTCCGATCCGCCGCAGCCGAGACTGCTCGACGCTCCACCGCAACGACCGGTACTTGGAAAGCTTGCCTTGCGAATGCAAGGAGGCTAAATAGGCCAAAAATGACCGGCCCGTTTCAAAGCCCGAATGCAGGTGGGTTGTGGCGACCAGATGCCTCCGGCTGCTTCCCGGGATCGTGATCTCTGCGATGAGCGCATAGCGCAACTCTTCGAGTTGGAAGCCACGATCCGTGTGACACTCGCCTTTTTCACCGCTTAGTTTCAGCCCTGCGAGTTTGCGGAGCTGGAGCGGCTTCTTTGCCAGGATGACCAGCCCGTTGTTCAGATCGGCGAACAGCGCCCGTTTCTCGGCGGTGCGGATTCCGCATGCATCCACCTGGTGCACCTCATCATAGGCCAATCCCAGTTCCTCGAGGGCACCGACGTACGCCTCCGATCGGAGGGGCAAGGGATTGACTTCCTGCAGAAACGCGATATCGGGTTGCACTCTGGCCAGTTGAGCGATCAGCAAACGGAATCTGGTCTCGTTCTGCTCCGGCGTTTCTCCTGGAGCGACTCCGAATGTCCCGGTCAGCAATCCGTGCAAGGCGTTGTAGGTGAGGACCTTAAACGTCTTCGGCATCCGTTCCGAGGCTTCGGCGATGGGGGACTGCTGATCCGGAGGGCCCCCTGTTCGGCAGGACAGCGACACAAGGCTCAGCGCGACGACCGCAATCATGAGGAACAGCCTCGTCATGGATCCTCTCCCGCTCTGTCCAAGGTGTTGCGTATGCGGGCCGAATACCAATGGTGGAGGGTCTGCGGATGGGCAAGAATGTCATCCGAGCGCATCGCCGAGCCATAATAGGCCTCATTGGCGGATGCATCGGACATCGCAATGAGGCCTTGGAGGGTCACGCCGGCATAGGCGCCTCCGGCCTTGGCAAAGGATACGATTCCATGGCGCAGGGTCGGTGTCGTCGCCGCCTTTGCTGAGGCGCCCACGGGACCGATCGCCAAGGCCGCGCCCGGTCCGAAGACGAACCGCCCTCGCAGGAACGAGTCGGTCTCGGGGCGGCCCATAATGAGGGCGACGACTTCCGTACGAGCTATTCCTATTTGGAGACCGGCGCTCACTCCCATCAAACTGAAGAACGCCGGATCGCCCCATTGCCCAGTCTGTTCGTCCTTCACCAGCAAGATCCCCTCTCCTTTGGCCACTCCGGCCAAGTATCCGATTCGAACGATAGCCGGAGCAATGAAGATGGCCTTGGCTTCCTGCAGATTCCGTCGAAGCCAGCTCATGTCCGGATGGGCGAGCATTCGCGCGACGATCAGCCGTGCATTGTCGACGATTTCCTGAGCGTCGCTGACATCCATGGCCTTCCCGGTCGTCGGAGACAGCATCAACATCATGGCAGCAAAGAAGGCCGAAAGAATCGGGCGGGATCTGTTGTTGTGGATGTTGCGTGATAAGCGGCGAAGCACCGCTGCTCGCGCGGCGAGACGAGGGACGATCATGCGGAAGGCGTCTCTAGCCCGGTCATGTTTTCACATCAGGCTGTCCGTCAACGCCGGACGCCGGATCGGCGGCCGGCGCTCAAATGCTTTGCCACACCCAACAGGCTGCGGAAAAACTCGATTTGCGTGCTTCGCCATGCTCAGCATTAACGGAAAACCTCATCAAATTCAACGAACGCTCCGTTCGTCCTGAGGCTCTCGAAGGATGACCGGATGATTTTTCCGCAGCCTCCCAATCGAGGTACGTTCTTCTCTTGGGACCTGACGAACCTTTTTCGAAGTGTCTTTAATAAACCAGCGGGATCCGCTTGGCAAGCTCACCCTTCAAGATCGACCTGATTTTTGTTTCAATCTGCATGTATCTGGCCGCTTTGGTGGCGGGCAACACTGTCGCAACCTTATCGGCATAAATATGTTTCAGATCGACTTCTCCCTTTTCGATCGCCAGCACCTCATCGAGCAGTGCCGTGGCCTGATCGTCCGGAACGGCTCCCTTGTTGATGAGATTCGCGTAATCGGTAATCGTCTTTCCGAGCCGCTCGTTGATCTGCATCAATTCGCCCTGATAGGAATCATAGAGAGGCCAGAACACCTTGGATTCCACATCAGTCAGCTCCATGTTGGAGGCCACTAGCAGTTTCTTGTCGGCCTTGATCTTATCCAGCAAGATCTGAGCATTCTGCTCGTTCGTCATCGACGCCGGGGCCTGGCGGGAAGTCGATCCGGCCGCAGCCTGGGAAGGGCCGGCGGCGGGCTTTGAAGCGGTCTCCTGTGACGCGCATCCAGCCATGATGAAAAGGCCGAAGACAATCGAACTGACTCGTCGCGCTGATTTCATGGTCATTCTCCTTATGGTTCAATACTTGTTCCGCTGGTCCGCACGGTTTCCTATCCGCTAGTAAATCAACGGAATCTGCTGAGCCATTTCTGCCTTGAGCAGCGCCCGGATCTTGTTCTCGATCTGGATATAACGCGCCGCTTTTGCCGGCGACATGACGGCCGCAATTTTCTTCGCGTAGGCGCTCTTCAGATCGACCTCCGCTTCTTCCGTCGCCAGAAAGTCATGCATGAGTTTCGTTGACGTGTCGTTGGGAACCGGTCCCTTATTGAAGGCATCGGCGTACTCTTTGATGACACTTATCAATCGATGATTGATCTGATCCAATTCCTTCTGATAGGCGTCGTACTGAGGCCAGAACACCTTGTTTTCCGCATCGGTCAGCGCCATATTCTCTGCGACCAGCAGCTTCTTGTCTGCCTTGATCTTTTGCATCAGAATCTTCTGGTTGGCGTCCGAGGTACCTTGAGCCTGCGAGACCGAGGCCACAAGGAACAGACTTAGCGCCGCCATAAGGGTGATGGTCGTCAATGACTTCATGGGTACGATCTCCTTTGCCTTATAGAATGAGAAGGTTGTTGGTCCCGTGGTCAGATGCCGATGCCGGCTCATGTTGAGCAGGGTGAACGGCGGGCCGACCCACGGCATCGGCGCCACAAGCTGTATCAGATTTGACGACGGAGGGGACCTATCGAAACTGAGAGGTCTGGCCGGTCAAATGATGACTCGTTCCTACGCCCTTTCGTGATCTTGCCCACTAATGAGTCCCACAAGAACATTGCCCGTGAACAGGGTCGCAACCGCAAAAACGCTCAGAAATATAGTGGGAACCTCCTCGTCCTGTCAACCCATCATTCCTCCTTGATCGGAATTCCTCCTAGATCCAATCCTCGATTGCCGGCTATGGTTTCCCACGAGAGTAGTGAGGCGATCCCTCAGGAGGATAGTCGAGCGATCCTTTGAGCCCGGCGATCGTCTCTTCCGGAAAGTCCGGAAGGTACAAAGCTCGTTGCGCTTTCCACTCCTCGACTTCGGTTTCGATCGCCTGCACCCGCTGCTCGTCGAGCGGCTTCCCCGGGAACGCGTACTCGATTTGAGTGGGGACTCCGAATCCGGTCCCAGCCGCCGCGACGAGCTCCATGACCCGGAGATTCAGATCGCTGGCGATGTCGTAAAATTCGGCGTAACCAGCCGCTTGGACGTACGCGAAGATCTCCAGATCGAGAGAGTGTTCCGCAAACCCCTTGAACCGCACATGCAGAGGGTCGGCCAAGACTTTCGGATGGCCGTAGAGCATCCGTCGAACCTCAACCATCAGGTACCGAATCTGGTCCGGCGTCGTCTCATAGCGAAGTCTGAGCCTCGGGTGATACCAGAAGCGGTCGCGTTTCGAGAGGTTGTGCACCTGCATGCCGAGAAACTCCGAATTGGCGATCTTGAGGACGGTTCGTTCGAACGTGCGAATGCGGGTGGCACGAAGCCCGATCTCTTCTACGGTCCCCACGGTTGTGCCGAAGCGGCACAGATCCCCGACCTGGACGGGCTGTGTGGCCATCAGCGTAAAGGCCCCAAGGAAATTTTCGAGGGTCTTCTGCGAAGCCAGCGCGATCGCCAGCCCGCTGATCGTGAGCCCCGCCAACTCAAGCGTGGCCACGCTGAATCCCATGTACTCGAGCCAGAGAAACGACACGATGATAAGCATCAGCATCTTGAGCACTCTGACCACAGGCTTGAAGTGCAACAATCCGACTCCAAAGCCTTGCCCATCAGGCTTCGCTTGGCCACGCGCTGCGACCAGATCCACCGTCCGCGCCAGAAGCCATGCCAACGCGATGAATAGGACGATTCTTGCCTCTCTCAGCACGTGCAAGGCGATCGACTGCCCCAGCAGGTCCGTGCACCAATGTATTAGGATGGCCCAGATGAGGAGCCGCACCGGCCCCGTAAACAATCGTTCGAACTCCCCACCAACCTCTCCATGGAATCGCCGGATGATGACGGCCATGCCCCACGTGATCAACATCGCCGCCGGATAGAGCAACAAGCCGAGGCAACCCAGCATGATCCACAGCCAGAGGTGAATGCCGAGGATGGAGACATCGAACAACCAAGTTGGAAGCATCCCCTCGAGCCATCCATAGCCGAACTCCCGGTACAGTTCGGGAATTTCCGCGACCGTCACGCCGGCGAATTTCCAGATCGGCGCTCCGCCGTCTGGCGTTACCCGCTGCAGGAAGATGTCGAATACTCTGTCACCCACCGAGATGGTTCCGATCCGGTCGTAGGCCGGGTGAAGATGGTCGTCTTGGTCGCCCTGCGGTTCGTCGCTCAATTGGTCCGGGTCGATCCAGAGCGCTCGGTCGAGCACGATTCTGAATTGCCGCGCGAGCTTGGGCCCTTGCGTTGTCGCCTCCTCGGCGGCCGGCTTGCTCAGGTCCAGGTACTCGGCCGCCAGCGCATAGTTGCGTCCCCCCGTTGCCGCCAGGAATCGACGAACAGTGGATCTTGGAACCTGCCTGCCCAGCCGGTCATCGGAGAGTCCAGGCTGCACGCGGTCGGATAGCGCTTGTCCAGGGGATTGGCTTTCGTTGGTCCTTTTCGAGATCAGCTCTTTCAAGGACGGTTGTGATGGATTGGTCTTAGCCGACGAGGGTGACGCCCACAGCACGCCGAGCAGGACCATCATGGTTCCGGTCATCATGGCGAGCCGTCGAGTCAGCAGTTGGCTGGGCATAGTTATTCCTCCTGGTCTGCCTCTCTGAGAGGTGGTGATGTGTTCAAGGTGAAAGATAGGCTCAGGTCATCGACATTGAGCAGTCCGACTTGGGCAACTGGTCCAGCTCCCATGCTGGTCGCTCGGTTGTCGGCGCCCAGCGACGCGCGTTACGCTGCGAAACTGATCACAGCTGTACGCTCCTTGATCCCGTCCCGGAATCGTCAGAAGGCGTAGACGGTGCCGTAGAAGTAGGCCAAATTGTAGGCGACATCGATCTCAAACCCGCCTCTGCTGGTATCTTGCAGGCCCGCGGCCAGCCGGTCATAGGCGGCGCCGACCGCAAAGTTCTTGAATAGCCGGTACTCAAGGCCGGCATAGAACTCAAACATCACACCCTCGTAATCGGCAATCTTGAGATAGAAAAAGTCGGTGCGGCCCTGCACCTGGATGCGTGGAGTCACGTTGTAGTTCAATAGAATCCCGAAGGACGGCAGCGGAAAAGTTATATGCTCGTTCACCCTCGTCGAAGTGGAAGGTTGGTTGTTGGGCAGGAGGATATTCCCCTGTGCCGTGAGATCGAATTTCGTCGCCGCCACATAGAACCCAGGCGACAGGGCCAGCTCCACCTTGTCGGTGCGATAGAACGACCAGTTATAAAGAAACCGGTAGAGATTCACGTTCAAGTCCGACTGGATGCTCGCGTTGGCACTGATGGTGTTGCCGCCGATCTCTATTTGCCGGTCGAGAATGGTATTTTCTCCCCCCAGCCCAACCCGATACCACGAGAATCCAACCGCATGGCGCTCGTTGAATCGATAGAGGCTGTCGACTCTGAGCGCACTCGTGCTGTCGTCTCCGCCCAAGGTCCTCGCAAAGTCAACGCTCGCACCGATCCCTGTTCTTTCGCCGCGAACCGTGACGTCTGCATTGACTCCGAAGACGTAGGCCCAGCCGGCGCGGATCATGAGCCGGTCGCGCAACTCCTGTTTTGGTTCCTCTTTCGGTTCCTCGGCCAGCATTATGCCGGGTGTGCAGAGCACCAAGGCGACCACCATCGCCGTCATCAACGCCATCCAAGAACCCCACGCCCGCTGTGCCGCTAGTCCGAACAATCCTCTCATGATCACCTCCCATCTACTCGATCAACCAAGCGGCCCTGCAGCAAGCATGCACAGGAACTCGGTCATGAATCTCATGTCCCCTCACCAGCGGATGCATCTGGCCGAGATCGGAACAATCTCGCCCCTGCCGATCCGGCCCTCCGCAAGCGATCCACCACCCATCCAAACCCGATGGTGACGACCTTTCGAGTCGTCAGTGTTCCTTTGCCTCCCTTTCGCAAGGCAACCGTACAAGGATTTTCGAGCGGAGAGCGGACTACCGTGGCCTGAAGGATCACACGAGGCACCTGCAAAGTGAGTCCGATGGGGACCGCGATATCAAGAACCTTCCAAGCCTTGCTGGCGGCAATCGAGGTGGGTGAGGCCGAGGCCTTGGGAGCAGCCAGAGGTCCTGCCAAACGAACCGGTACGGCGAGACTGAGGAGCGCCAAACTTTTCGGCATGGGTGTCAGCACCGCGTCCAGGTCTTCCGCGCCGAGGTTCAATGTCCCGGCGGCTGCGACCGAGTGGTCGCTTGCGTCGATCAACAGCGCGTCGGTCTCCACTTCTCCATTTCGAATGTCGAAATACGCGGCCCCGCAGTTGTATCGAGAGAACCTCTCCAGGCGCCACGTTTGCGACAGCATGGCCGTCATCAGATTGGATGCCCATAGGTGGATGAGCCGATTCTCCCATGTCGCCGGCCCTGCGACGATTTCAAGATGGCCGTTCGCAGCTCCCATCACCTCTCGCAAGGCTCGGCCCCGTCCTTCGGCGGTCAGGTAGATATCGGCTCGTCCTTCCGCCTTGTCTGTAATATTAAACGCTTTGAACAGTCCGCCGTAATCAACATCGATTGCCGTGATCTCCATCGCGACATGCGGAACCTTGCCGGTACTATCTATCGTGAATCGCCCGGTCTTCGTCGACCCATTGTGGGCCAATGCCAGGGGACCAACGGTCAAGACGCCATCCTTCAGGGTCAGCAACGCGGTGACCTCATCCGCCTGCATCGGCTGAACCGAAAGCCGTTTGATCGTCCAGAGCAAGTCCAATTCCATTGAGCGGAGGGATTCAACGGGCAGCCGCCAATCCGGGATGATTCTCAGGCCGGCCGATTCCGAGGCCGGCTCGGTGGTCGCTTTCGACGACGATTCCTCGCCCTCCATCGTGACCGCTTTCGAAGCAGGTCGCCCCAGGAACTCCAGGTCGACCAATTTGGACCAGAATGTCCCGATCACTCGTGGCTGAGATTCTCCAAACGCGATCTCAATCCTTCCTGCGGCATCGCTCCTGCCGGCTCGCGCTTGGAGATCGGATAGAATCACGCTCCGATCGTCGTAATCTACATCACAGGACAGCTCATACGAGCCCACCTCAGGCAGGTCGTGCCCGAACAAGGAAGCGAGACGCAGCAACGAACTCCCCTTCAGGTTGACGTGGAAATCAGCAGTCCCTGTCCTGCTTTGAAATCCAGCCTGCCCCTTCGACTCCAGCTCGATATCCGGTCCCCGCAGGACCAAAGTCCAGGGCAGGTATGCCGGCAGATCGAGCACCCGTTTCAATGGAACGCTCGTCGCGATAAGCGTGAGCGGAACGTCACGCACTCGACCCTGGAGGCTGAGGATAAGCGGGGCGTGGATTCGACCAGACAGGGCTGCCGTTGAGAGCGTGACCGGTCCCACCTCACGGCCGCCGGTCTCGGCAATATGCAAGGCGCCCGGCGTCGCAGTCACGTTGAACGCGACGTGGTCCACCAGCTCCTCAGCGCTGTTCCCTTCGCTCGTCAGGTCGAGCGCGAGATCGGTCGTTCCCGTCACACGATCGGTCATCTTCGTTTCGCGAAGCAGTGCGCCATAGTCGAACTGTCGCGAACGAGCCCCAAGTTTTAGTCGGGGCACGGCCTCGCCGCTGTCGAACAGAAGAAGGGCCTCCATGTCTCCATATCGATGCGTGGCCGAAGAAGAGACATCCACTCGGCCACGATCTGCCGTGAGATGCAGCAGCAACCTGCGTAGGTGGAGAGGGCCGGTATGGAGTTGGTCGATCTTCCATTTCACGTCCGCTACAAGCCACGACGGAATCACCGGCACCACCGGGTTTCCACGGCCGGACATTACGTTCCCCCATTTGTCATGGCCCGCCGTACGATCCATGAAATCGTCTGCGCGCAGGCGGCGCGACGTGAGGTCGGCCGTGACGGCCAGTCGGTCGTTCTCCGTGGCCACATCAAGCCGTCCTGCTCCATCGCTTTCTCCCATCTGCCACGAGAACCTGGTGCTCCAGGGCCCGCCGCGCTCACCCTCCACATGGCACGACAAGCGAAAGGGGCCGCCGGCCGGCAGGGAAGAATCGAACTCGTCAAGCCTGCGGCTCTGTGCTCGAACCAGCACGGACCAGGTCTCATGATTCATCGGCCGGCTCACCGTGGCATCCACCAACAACCAGGCCTGACCGATTTGGAGGGCCGCGTTGATCGGCCAGGTTCCATCGCCCAGCAAGGCGGAAAACGAGCCGGTCGTCGCATGAATGCGGAATGGCTTCAGCCCGTAGCGGCCGGTCAGGTCGATTCCCCCGGGACCAGACCCGTCCAAGGTCGCCTGTCCCTTGTCAAACGAAAGCTCAATCGGTCGTCCCGACAAGGGATCGTGGAACAAGAAGATCGAATGATCCGTCCGAAGCGAGACGGCCAACGACCTGAGGAGCGCCTCCCATGTCTTTCCACGAGCTGTTGCACTCAGCACGACATCGGTCATGCCGATCAGAGCACCTGACAATTCAGTCTTGAGCCTCACCGGTTCAAGTCCCCGCCCGGTCACAGAGAGCGAAAGCGATGGAACATCCGAACGGACATCGATCTCCGTCCGTCCCTCGATCATCGTTCCCAAGAAGTCGGCAGCCGGCACCCTGATCTGGAGCAAGCCAGCTTCCAAATTTGCCTGGACCTGTAACGAGCCGAATGCGCGCTCGCCGAGCACGACGGAATCGCACGACATCGCGACAGCAATATCCCACTCCTTCAACCATTCGATGAAATGGGCATCCTGCGAAGCGCTGCGTCCGGTTGAAAAATCGTTCAAATCGATTTTCCGGGAGGCAGCGGTGGCGGAGAGGCGCGGCCGCCCCTGGTGGTAGCGGAGCGAGGCATCCGCCGCCAAATCGCTCGTGCCCAACGTCGCCTTCAGACCATCGATGGTCACCTGGTCGCCGGTTGCTTTCACTCGACCGGAAACGCTGTAGGCACCAAGCGCAGGCCAGTCCAGCGCCAGTAACTGATTGAGTCCGTCCAGGTGAGAACCAGCGGCGGTAAGCTGAACATCCAACAGAGACGAGCCCACCGGAAGCCCGATATTACCGTTTACCGAGACCGTCATCTCCGGGGTGTGTGCCTCCATGGCCAACGGCCACCACCCCTGCCCGCCGCTGGCCAGATCCAAGAACCTGCCTCCTGTTGCGTCGATCGTCACAGGCACCCCCCTGAACTCTCCGCTTGCGACAAGATGTGCGGGCCGATCGGGAACCATGTCCAGATTCGCTTCATGGAGCGTCACCCGCTCCGTTGCGGCAGTGGATGCACCGGTGAATGTGGCCGTCGCACGGCTAAGATGGATCGCGTGGATCTGCACTGCAAAGCGGGATGGTCTCGACCTCAGAGCATCGTCCGAGGTCGTTGATCGCCCGCCTGCTTCTCGTTCAAAAATGTTTTTATCGAGGACCACCTTGAGATCGGTGACGGCGAGGGAGGGAATGACGATCGACCGGCGCAACAACAACGGCAAATCGATCGACAGCTCAATTCTGTCCGCAGTGGCGAGGTCGGAGAACCCGCTGTCCGATTCAGCTGCGACCGCGACTTGCTTGAGGACAATCGTCGGCTCAGGCGACAAGGTCCAGGTCACCGGACCGCTGATCGTGATTCGTTTGCCGATGCTCGCGCTGACTGTCTCTGTCAGCCAATCCTGTACGTATGTCGTCGCGTTCAGCCAGAACAGAGCTGCCGCTGCCACGATTACGAGAAGGGCAAGCGCACCGCTCCATCGCGTGATTCGAACCGATGACCGCCGTATCGATTTCACGTCTTCCAGTGGGAAACCCTCGCCCATCCGTTCGTCGCCGCTGCTTCGCCATGCCGCCGCCGATCCTCACCGTGATCGGGCACAGGTTGTAATTGTTTGCCTGTCGGAGAATCGTCCAGGACTTCACCTTGGTGGAGATCGGTGAGCCCTGGCGGCCGCGCGCGATTCTTACTGCAAGCCGCTTTCCAGTCGTTTGAAGTGCAGGTAGGCTCCCACCATCAAGAAATTGATAATGACCGCGACCATGTTCCATCCGATCACCGGTCTGGACTCGATCAGGAATCCGTAGTACACCCAGACAACCTGAAACGAGCCCATGATCCCGGCCATCGTGGGATTCATGCCCTGACTGGACCGCCGCTTGAGCATCGCGATCAAGTCCGGCAGGGCGGCGAAGGTCGTCCCGAATCCTGCCACGAAGCCGATGATTTCATGCAGCGGCATATGGGTCCCCGTCTCTACGATATGACACGATCCGCCTTTCAGGTGCGTCCAGCCCGAACAGCATGCACCCGAATCTCTGCGAGGTCTCGGTCACGGAGTCCACATGCTTCCTCGGTGTGAATGGGACACCACTAGTCGAACCAGTATAGATGGGTGGAATTCAAAGAATAAAGACAGAAAGGTACCCCGATCACTTTGCGGCAAGCTTTGAGTGGCAGCGCCGAGACGTTGCCTGCTCTCGGGTCAAAACGTATAGGTCCCGCCAAGAAAGACATTCATATCACGCGCGACTTCTCCCTCGAAACTCTGCTTTCGCTGTGACCGCTGGAATCCGGCCAGGACGCCCACCCGCTCGCTCACGCGGTAGCGGAACGTACAATCGCCCTGCCAGACGGTCTCATGGCCGCCCTTGCGTTCGTCCCCTTCGATCCCGCTGGTCCAATCATTCCGCTCGAAATGCAGCCCGATTTGCGCCGACAGTCGCTCGGTCACTTCCGCTTCAAGTCCGAGCGTGACGTAATTATTGACGTAGGACGTGTCGTCCTCCAATTGCGGTTGGTTTCGTCCATCCGCCAACCCTCTCTCGTAGTGATAGCCGGCGACAATCGCATAATGCTCCATGAAATGCCAGACAAGGTGCGAGCCGATCGTCCAAAGTGTCGTATCGCGTTGCGCCCATTCGTCGTTGTACAGACGGGCGCCGTATCGCGCCAGCAGCCGGACTTCCCATTCCTTGGACAGATTATGCTCCAACCTTAGGGATCCGATGTGGCTCGTCACCCGCTCCTCTTGAATCGAGTCCGATCGCCGGCTTTCATTGTCACCCAAGAGAAGGTTCGGTGCGCTGTAATAACGCAGGCGGACTCTCGTGTTCTGGTCGATGTGGTGGAGCATCTGCAGCCCAAACGTGCCGTGATTGAACCCCGGATCGACAGCATAGATGTAACCCTGCCCTCGGAACGAAAATTCGGTCCGCCCCAACCGGGACGCCACCGATTTCATGACATTGATCTCCGGCTCGAACACCATATCCGAGCCCTTGCCGATCAACGATGAATCCAGGGCAGGCTGGGTCGGATCGCCATCGAGGTTGAAACGGCGCGTGGCGGAGAACAGCGCGACATCGTCGGTGTAAAACAGGAAGGCCCGTCCTTCGATCGTCGTCTCGGCTAGCGCCGCAGGCGCCGCCACGAGCAGGAGCAAGACGAGAAGGAGCAGTCGTCCCGATATGCGGCGCTTATTCAGCATGTGAGACATGTGAGAAGAACGACCGATCGGAAATGCCGGAGAAACTCCCAACCGAGTCGCTCTATGGCTAAGCGCCCAAGCCTCAACGCGAAGTAAAGAGAATTTTGTAGCTTATTCACATCTTCGGCGCAAGCGGCTTTCCAACACCAACTCTGACCCGTCTACTGTCAACCATGACAGGTGTGCTCGGCTACTCTCACCGGCACCGTGCGGGCATCTTGATGCTCATGATGCGAGTGGTCCAGCATCTCCCCATACGCACGACCATAACGCTCGATGATCCTCATCGATTGAACCAGCCCTTGCCCCGCCGTATTGAGAAGCTATAACAACTTCAGGGCCGCGATCCAAACTTGCGCCGGGGTTGACACTGCAACAGGGAAAAGGTCGGGGTGCCGGACAGCCCAGCATCGGTCAACACGTACGGGGAGAACCCGGTTTGCCTTCGCATGGCCAACTCGCTTCATGTACCGACAATTGACATACAGCCATCCTGACGGTATGGTTTGCCATATGAAGACCACCCTCAATATTGATGACACAGTGATGGCCCAGCTCAAGCGCGAAGCGGCACGCCAGGGGAGGACGATGTCTGAGCTGGTGGAGACCGCGCTGCGGAACCTGTTCCGGTCCCAGAAGAAACCTGCGGAACTTTCGCCGCTGCCCCTGTTCCAAAGCGGCGGCACACTGGTTGATGTAGCGGATCGCGATGCGCTCTACCAAGCGATGGAAGGGCGATAGCAGGTGTTGGTGGTCGATACCAACATTTTCGTCTACGCTGCGGACAGGGATTCGCCGTTCCACGCCAAGGCGCGGGCCTGGCTAGAACGGCAACGCGCTCGTCCGGACGCGTGGTACACCACGTGGCCGATTCTCTACGAATTTATGCGCGTCACCACCCATCCACGCGTGATGCGCCGGCCGTGGAGCGCGTCGCATGCGTGGGAGTTTGTCTCTGTTCTGATCACTTCGCCGGGCCTGGGGATTCTTGTGGCGACCCAGCAGCATGCCGACGTCGCCCAGGAGGTTATCGCCGACCTCCCGGCCCTTGCCGGCAATCTATTCCACGACGCGCACACGGCCATCCTCATGCGCGAGCATGGCATTCGCCGGATCTACACGCGCGACACAGACTTCCATCGCTTTGCCTTTCTCGAAGTCGTTGACCCGCTCTGAACTCCGCCTCAACCGCAGGCCAAGGTCGGACGATGTGGTCTTCGTTCACGGACGCTCTCCTGCTGTCTTGGCCGCCGAGTGCGGAGAACGAGCGGTTGATATTCCAGGCAGGCTCGCCCTACTCCAAAACTGAACAATGGGCCGGACGATCAGTCTTTCCAGTCGATCAACGGGAGCTCACGGGCCACATTTTCCCGAGCTGTGACACCGCGCTGAAGTAATTCAAAGCGGGCCCTTTGCGACAACGTTCCACTCAACCAGATCTCGATGTGTGCGTCATTCCCCGCCATAGCGGCCCGCTTGGCGAGACGCGCATAGGCTGACTCGGTTCTCTCGCTCCAAATCCCATGGTCCACGGCGAGTGGACAAAACAGCGTTCCTGCTTCGGTGAAGCCGACAGGAATGCGTCCGACAACGTCGATATTCACGATGGGTGCTTTCTCCTGGTTGTAAGCCTGCAGAAGTTCAGCCTCTTGCTGGTAAAACAATGCTTCTTCCTCCGACAGGGCATTCAAGGTCGCGCCGAGAAAGCGGTCTCGGTGTGACGCCTTCGCGAGGCTCTCTAGAGCGAAGGCAATAACCGCTTTATGCCGTGGGCTGTACGACGGATGGGCCAGGAACTGGCGGGTCAGTTCATCATCGATCTGCATGGCCTTCAACTTTTTTTCGCTGAGGCTGATCAGATCCGACGGCCCCTGTTCCTCCAAAGCTTGATTCAGCACCTGTACGGTTGTGAGCGAGGTCAACATCAGGGGCAGCGGGTTAGGTGCGGGAACCAACACCAAGGCAAAGGTGGTCGTATAGCCTGCCACTTGTGCCCAGGCGGCGCGATCCAATTCATGTTGGAGGATTGGATTCGTTGAGTAGGGATCGACGTGGTAATGGGCGGCGATACGGCGTTTATACGCGGACATTTGGGCAAACGATTCAACGGTGTTGTCTTCATAGGGCCCCGGCTCATGCGAAAGGCTGTCCTTGGATGATTCGATCAGCCGAGAGATTCCTAATGGGATTCCGACAAGCGTTTCCCTGGGCTTCGAAGCAAGGCGCCCAAGCGCTTTGAGCGGAGTGACCCATTCGTGAACCGCGGCTTCGGCCGTCAGCCCGGCGAGGTTGCGCTCATGCAAATCGGCAATGGCCGTCAGCTCGCGTCGCAACCGAACAAACATGGTGCTGCCGCGAGCGACAAACCGACCATGCGGGGATGATAGGGAATACACATTTGTGTACCCGTCGTGGAGGATCGGATCCTCGACACGGTACTGTGGGCCCACAACGAGATCCGGTCCCAGCACCTGTTCAGCCGGTTCCTCTTCCGGCACTTCGTATGGCTCTCCCCATGAGTCTGTGAGACTAACCAGGCCAATGATGAGAATCACGAGCGTCGAGCAAGTCGGCCGAGCCAGTCTCCCTGTGTCAACGTTGGTTGCTTGGGCAGGTCGGCAGGAGGGAATACGCATGACCTGATCTCATCGCTCATCGAACGGAAATATGCGCGTCCAGTCTCGTTTCATATCCACGACGGTCCAGCCTTTGGCAATCGCCTCATCGAGCGCCTTGTCGAGTTTTCCGACATGGGAGGTGCGGTCGTAGGCCCACTCACGTTCGGCATCAGTATGATGGACCAATCCCATGAACCGCAACCTTGACCCGGCGGAAGTCCATTGCAACATCTGCTGGTCGCCGTCGGAGTTGCCGAAGGCAAAAATTGGCCGGCGGCCGATGAATTTCTGAATGCCTACGGGCTTGCCGGCTTTGTCGTTCACAAAATCGACGGCGGGCAATTTCACAATCACCGGCTTACCATCGCGTAGCTCGAACTTCTGCTTCCCCATGCTCCCGACCACCTGCTCCGGCGGGATGCCATACACCTGCTCAACCCAGGCACGCATGAACTCCACTCCACCGCCTGAAACGATGAAGGTCTTGAATCCATTCGCGCGCAAGTACGCCAGCAATTCAAGCATCGGCTGATACACAAGCTCGTGATAGGGCCGTTTGAAGCGTGGGTGTCTCGTCGTGGCCAGCCAGTCCTTGACGATGGCGTCGAACTCGTCGGTCGTCATGCCGCTATGCGACACAGCCAGAACATCCAGCAGCGCTCTCTCCCCTCCTGCGGCAACGGTTCGCTTATCGCCTTCCAGCAGCGCTTTGAACGGCTGCTTCGTCTTCCACTCGGGATGCTGTGGCGCCAGGGCCTTCACACGGTCGAGTGCAAATTGCACCTGGAAGTACATCGGCTGTTCCGCCCACAGCGTGCCGTCGTTATCGAAGACCGCAATACGCTCGGTGGGTGGGACAAAATCGGGACCACCTTCGTTGGTCACTCGTTCGACGAACGTGACGATGTGAGTCTTGACGGCCCCGTCGTTCCAAGACGGAAGCGGATCGTCCGCCGCCGTCACAACGCCGTGCGTGACGACAATCAGCAGCACAAGAAGATAGAACAGCTTGTTGCCTCGCGATGCCCTCATCCGTCCTCACTTTCTGGATTCAACACTGGGGTGGATCGGCGCCCCCAACCGCCCCCCTCATGATCCGCAGGTGGCTTATACGTACATCGGCCGCCTGTCACTAAGGGCGACCCAGCCTCGCACGATCCGGTACACAAACCAGAGCCCGAGCACGATCATCGGCAGCCACGTGATGAGAATGCCGATCCCAAAGGTCACGATGATGAAGACCACGCAGAGCGAAATCCAGAGCAGTCCGAACCAGAACGTCCGGATCTGCCAGCGAAAATGCGATTCGAGCCAGGTGCCGCGCGCCTCGCTTCGCTTGACGTAGTTCAGAATGACCGCGATGATCGACGGCCAGCCGGTGAGAAACGCGCCGACGACGGTCGCGGTGCCGAGGATGCCGGTGAGTAGGCTGAACGCGTGCAGCGCGTACACAACCTGCGTCCAGGTGACAAGGGAATCCGATGTCCGATCCATGCCAGCCTCCACTGTGCCGATGACTGAGCGGTGGTTTGCCCCCCGGTCCCGTTCCTTGTCGTCCCCCGAGACCGACATGCGCTCGTCCATCTGCACCGCGCAAGCCACGATGCCCGTATCGTACGGCGATGCCTTGACATCAATACCTGTGATGCTATGATGCTCCTATGCGCACCACTATCCGCATCGACGATGAACTCCTCCGGAAGCTTAAGGAACAGGCACGTAAGGAAGACGCCCCCCTGACCCTCCTACTTAATCGAACGCTCCGTGCAGGCATGCGCGCGTCGGTCAAACCATCTCGGCCGAAACGACGCCACCGCGAGCCAACCTACACCATGGGTCAGCCGAGGATCAAACTGGACAAAGCGCTGGCTCTCGCCGCTGCACTGGAAGATGAGGAGATTGTCAGAAAAGTGCTTGGCCGAAAGTGAAGCTGATTGACCTGAACATCCTCCTCTACGCCATCAACGAAGACTCTCCTCATCACGGAACCATACGAGCATGGTGGGAGGAAGCCCTCAATGGCGACGAATCTTTGGGACTGCCCTGGGTCGTCCTTCTCGGATTTCTCCGCATCTCAACCAACCGCGACATATTTCCACGACCACTGGATCCTGATACGGCTATCGGCAAAGTCCACGCTTGGCTGTCGCTCGACCAGGTTCGTCTCTTGCACGAAAAAGACGAGCATTGGGAGATACTTCGTTCCCTACTGAGCGAATCCGGCACCGCCGCCAATCTGGTGACTGATGCCCACCTGGCCGCGCTCGCCATCAGTTACGACGCCGTCCTCGTCTCATGCGACAACGACTTTGCCCGATTCAAGCGATTGCGCTGGGAGAATCCGATGGGCCGCAAGCCGCACCGGCGGGCGTGAGTTCAGCTCACCATGGCCGTTTCTACTGCAACCGCCGTGCGACCCCTCGCATTCGGCCCATCGCAAGGATGGAGCGATGGATTTCCCGGCAATGGGTCCAACGCGAGGTATCTCCATCGGGCCAGACCGCTGCTGGATCTGCGTCGCGCGAGGTTGCTGCAGGACTTGCAGGTCCCTCCGATCGCATCATCCGCCTCGCAGGCGAGCTCACCGACCGCTTCGTGTAACGACATGCTCCCCGAGCGATCCTCAACACTGAACCGGATCGGCGATGTAGGTATCAAGCACTGATTTCCAACCGCTACGTGGATGCATCTTGCCGAACGACGCACGAGCCCGTCGATGCTTACTTCGCCTTTTCCGTCATTTCCTTCACTTTGGCGGTCCCACGCTCCATTTCAGCCTTCGCTTTCCCCTTTGTTCGTTCCATTTCCGCACTGACCTTGTTACCCTTCGCGTCTTCGACTGCCCCCTTGGCCTGCCCCTTGACCTCTTCCGTCGTCGCCTTAACTTCTCCCTTCGCCTTTTCTATCGCGGCAGAGGTCTCTCCCGCCGTCGAGGCATCCGCGAATCCCAAGAGCGCACCGAAACCGATGGCGAGGATGAATGGCTTGTTCATGACATAACCTCCTTGTGTAAATGTTTCCTCCTACTTTTCAGCCGACTGTCCGAGATTCAGGTCGATCTCCCCAGTATCCTCGAATGGAATCGTGAAGGTGGAAGGAGACTCCGCAAAGGCTTTCCCCTTGAGACTGTACTGAACGTTGGTAGCCCCCGAGGTAAATCCTTGAGCCTGGCGAAGCATGTTACCCAGCCCCGTAATGACCTCCCCATTGATCACCTCCGAGCCGAACCGTGGGACGGTGACTTTCGCTCCTGACATGCCGCTGCCGAATGCTTTCCCATTCAGCGCAACGTCGAAACGGACTCCGTTGATCCCAAGGTCGAAATTATTTGGGTTTTGAATCCGGAGCTGCACATCGAAGCGTTGTTCCATCAGCGTCATGTCTTTCGGCGCAATGTTGGTGATCGACACCTTCGGCTGCTCAAAGTCTCGCGGCATAGTGGAACAGGCGGTCATGATCAGCAGGATGAGCGCCGCCCCCACCCCGCCACATCTTGTCGCATTCCGCAAAGTTTGCATAAGTAGTCCCCTCCTTTTCAACTCCGATCGATCCGACCGACACGAGCGGTCACAGAGACTTCCAGGCCCGTGGCAATTCGACCGGATCACTCCCCTTCACTCACGCGCGCGGCGCATGACCCGCACCCTTTCAGTGACGCGATTGCCATCGGCCTGCGCGACGGCACTCACCGGCATCAACTCGATCGTAACTTTTTCGATCTTGCCCGTGAACTTGAACGGCAGCTGATAGTCGGGCGTGACCGGCTGGCCGCTGTCCTCGCCGATGCCGAAAGTGTCGATGTCGAACCGACCTGCGACGGGTTCTTCGCAACGGCCACGACCGATCTCTTCGCCGTCAATTACACGTATGTAGATCGGCTACGCTAATTCATGACGCTCGCCAAGAGGCTCTTCGCCTGATCCCCACCCGCCATTCCGACAAAGTCCGACATCGTTTGGGAAAATTTCGGCACCATCTCCGAGCCCATACCTAGGCGGGAGAAGGCGGAAGTCAAACCAGCTTGATCCCCGATTGGGCCGGTCAGAGCGCCGAGGTCCTTGGCAGCCTTCATGAAAGAATCAGCGCCGGGAATGAACTTCGCCAGTGTCGTGAAGTCCATTGAAGGAAGCTTCTCTTTCGCAAGACTCAGAATGGATCCGACACCACCGTTCGCCTGATTCGTCGTCACGCCGAGCTGATTGGTCACGAGTTGTGTCAACGCGTTGGTGACACCGGACGATTGCATCTCCGCACAGCCCAAGGGAAGAAATGCGGCTACGACCAGCAACAACGCGAGTGATACACGAAACATACGTCACCTCCTTGTTCGTCTTCATGAGAGAGCGCGGCGGCCCCCATAATATCGATCTCGTCACCGTTAGGGAACGGGAAAATTGGCAGGCCTGAACCAAGCCTGCCGGGCCGTTATTGAGAAGTACGATGGCGGCAATGTTGGGCTGGAGTCAAGGCAGCGCAGTCGAGCGCGTTCCCGGAACGGTCGATTGCTTAACGAACCTGCGTGCCGGTGCGTGAATTGAAAACCCCGAGGGTGTGGCTCGCGTGAACGACTTTCTGAACCGGTTTGCTGGCGTCACGGAGGAACAGGTCGTCGCAGTTTTGGAGCAAGCTGAACAGCGTCTGGCGAGTCGTGGAACCGGCCTCGTAGAAAACCACGCGCGTGGCGAACGTCCCGCAGCCCTCGATACCAATGTTCTGATTTTGTACAGACTATGTCGGACAGGGTCCGGCATCAATACCATCGCATTGCGGCTATGCCCCCTGCTTCCCCTTGCCTCTGGCAACCACGGCGATCACCTGAAAAAGTTTCTCGACTCGAGCCTTGTATTGGTTCATGAATTGAGCCGTCCACATCTTGTTATATTCAATCGCTGCACTCTTCTTCATTCCCGCATCCTTTTCACCAAGCGGTGAGGAATAGTGCGCAATGAGACGATCGAGCTCGTCTTCGCCGAAACTCGTCGAATAGGCGTGCTTTAAATGGTCATGAAGAGTCTCGACCTGTCCTATCGATTTTCTGATGTCCGCCAAGAATGCTTCAATAAGTCGCTCGATTTCCTTCTTTTTCTCACCAGCCACATGGGCATAGGTGTTTCCTACGGCTTTTCTTATTTGCTGTTCGTATTCGCTGATATATTTCTGAGTAAGAGAGTCGTATTCCGACTCCAGCTCTGAGACTCGGATCAGAGTAAGCAGTTTCTCAACCTTGATTGCCTTGGGGTTCTCAATTGTTGCCGCCTCGACGGAAGCCACACCGGAAATCAGCGTCACGCAACAGAACCAACCTCGTAAAACAGTCAACGCAATACTTCTGTAATGTGTGCTCTCCAAGTTGTGCATCGTTCTCACCTCTTGCGATCGAGTCTACATCGTATGGACCGATCGTCAAGAAATAGAGAATCTTCGATCACCAGGCGTGACTCAACCCTCAGATCCGTAGTCAGCCCAACGTCGTTCGCAGACAAGAAGGCCAAGGCTCCTTGGCGGAGGTGACACACGGGCACGCGCGGCAATGGTGGTGATTACCCCGGCAAAGCCTGATACCAGCCATTGGCCTGAACGAGGGTGAGCTGACTGTCGAAGAGCCGGCTGAGCTGATCGCTGGTGATCAACGCGGATTTGGCACCATCGGCAACGACGTTCCCGCCTTTCAAGAAAACGACTCGATCGATCTCGGGAGGAATTTCATGCAGATGATGCGTCACAAGTAGAACGGTTTTCCCCTTTCTGATCTGAGTGCGCAGAAAATCGAGATACTGAAAGCAGGCCTTAGGATCGAGGCCGCTGGTCGGCTCATCAAATATCAACACCAGCGGGTCATGCACCAAGGCTCGGCCCAGCAGAAATCGTCGCTGCTCGCCGGTGGACAGATGGCCGAAGCGGCGGCCGGACAAAGCCTCGATTCCCAATTCCCGCATCACCTCATGCGCCCTGGTCACCTGCGTTGTAGTGAACTCTTGGTATTCATAGGTACCGTTACTGGCATAGAACCCGGAAAGGATCACGTTGAGCCCTTCGGCACAGATCAGATAGTCTCGTTGGAGATCATGAGACACAATGCCGATGTGTTTGCGCACATCCCAGACATTCCAGCGTTCATCACCGAAGAGCGTCATCCGCGTTTCGGCTCTCGGCATCACATGGATTTCACCCGACAAGAATTTGAGCAGCGTCGATTTTCCCGCTCCATTGGGGCCAAGAATGGCCGCATGTTCTCCCGCTCGCAGGTCGAAGGAGAAATCCGAGAAGACGCAGGTGTCGCCGCGATAGACCGTGGCACGTTCGATTTCAAGGATTGAGGTGGAACTGGCTGATCGGGTTGACTTTTTATCAATCGGACTCTGGATCGGTTGCCGGACCGGTTGCCCGGCACGGCGAGCCCGTTCAAGACCAGTGCGAGCCAACACATCCGCCCGCTCATTCTCTGGGTGTCCGTTATGGCCTCTGACCCAGTGCCAGTCGATTGTATGCTTGGCAACCAGCGCATCGAGTCGCCGCCACAAGTCTTCATTTTTCACCGGGTCGTTGCCTGCCGTTTTCCACCCACGCTGCTTCCAGGCGAGAATCCATTCACTCATGCCTTTCTGAACATATTGCGAATCCGTATAGACTCGTGCCCTCACTGGCTGCGTGAGTGACTGCAGCGCTTCAATGACAGCGACCAACTCCATCCGGTTGTTGGTGGTCGTTGGCTCACCGCCGCAGAATTCCGTTTCAGCATTGCCGTTCCGCACCAAGACCCCCCAGCCTCCAGGACCGGGGTTTCCGCTGCAGGCGCCGTCTGTATAGATATCGATCATTCGGTTCCTCTTTCGATTCCGTCGTTCGTGTCTGGATTGTACTCACCCACAGCACGGCCTGCCCCATGATCGCAGTAGCGGTTTCAGAATCCCTATTCGGTAAACCACAGTTGGGGTTCGCGTTTTCAGGGGACAAGGCTCACCGCGTCCGGCGACAGGTCCGAGAGGAGCAGGTGGCTGAACCCAGGCAGCAAAGAGTCGTCACTATTTCGTCCTGGGCGGCGGATAATTTTTGAACGCTTTTTTAATCGCCTTCTCGGTCAGTTGGATGTTCTCTTCCACGCCTTCTCTCAGCTCGGCCACCATGGTGGCTCGCCACACCAGTGCCTTGTTGGCCGGCTCGACCAAATCTGTAATCAATGTCCCTTCTCGATACTCGTACGACAAGTCCCCGGTGTAGCCGCTGCCCCAGCCATATCCGTCTCCCCAGCTGGACGCCGGAGCGCTGGGCCTGCTTTGCACTTGCTGTTTGTCTTTCACACCCACCCAGTAATGCACCAACAAATCCGGGTGCTGATCGAGGCTGGTCTGCGTCAACCCTTTCTGCCGAAGTTCCCGCTCGAGCATGCTCTCGAGTCGATCTCGAACCAGGGAGTTGTCCAGTCGCCCGCTTTGATTCAGGTCCGTCATTCCGGAAAACGCAAATGTCTTGAACCGGCTGAAATCGACGGTCGAATCGAAGTCGGTCCTGACATCAATCGCGCTACACCCTACGGCACAGGCCACGAACATAGCCGCCGCTCCGCTCCACCATCCCTGCATAGTGCAACTCCTTTCTCGAACTCGCATGGCTCCTGTCGAGCACGTGCCGGGAGCTCCCTGCCCCACCCTATAACGCACTCTGCCACAAGGAAGAGGCCGACTCCGGCACCCCTCGCTCGCGATGGTGCCCTCTGTATAGGCTGGAATCGCTCAGGAGTCAACGGCAAGCCGGGAGAGATGTTTGAGACATTCCGCAAGGAACAATTCAGCCGGCCGTCAGCCACTATCAGCGGCTTACACACCGTGGGGAACTCCGTGACAGCTCGAGCACAAGCAACCATACGCCGATCGTAATGCAGACATCGGCCACGTTGAAAATGCCGGTGCGGACGCTGCCGATGCCGACATTCATGAAGTCAATGACGCGTCCATCGTGGAGCAGGCGATCCAAAAGATTGCCTATGCCTCCGCTGAGCACGAGGCTCCAAGCAGTGACGGAGAACGGCGACATCTGCTTGGCGCCGAAGAGCACGATTGCCATTCCGACAAGACACAGCGCAGGGAACACTTGGAAGAGAATGACTCGTAGCCCCTCGGAAAACCCGCTGCCGAGACTCAAGAAGGCCCCCTTGTTCTGGGCATACTCCAGGCGAACAGTATCGTGGAGCCATGATCGAGGGGACTCGAGGGCTAAGTATTGCTGAGCGACATCTTTGGTGAGTTGGTCGCAACCGACGCAGCCAACGAGCAGTAGAAGAATCAACAGGTCTCGTTTGAACCGCACAGTTGAGAGCCTGACGTTCATCCTAAGTTTCAAGGAAGTGGCTCAGCCATTTCTTCTCCAGCGCTCGTTCCCCTCTACTGCCGACCGTTCGAGCGAGCATCAAGACGACTCGACCTTGCGGGGACGGCCGACAGGCAATTTTCCCTTTCTCTTCTTGAACCGTTTCCCTTTTTCCAGCGTCTTGAGCGCGGATTGGATCGCCGTCTCGACGACGCCGGTGAGCGTCAGCTTGGGGCTCCAGTAGACGACGGTTCGCAACCGCTCGACCATGTCGGCAGAAAGAGACAGCGTGACCCTTTCCTTTCGCTTCGTGGTCTGCCGTTTCTGTTTCATGTGATCATCTCCTTCACAACGTGGCTGATGCCCGCATTCGCTGTTTATACTTGCATATCATGCTCTATTCCATACACGCAAGTGGACTTTGCGGTCCGGCCATTTGCCCGTAGAATTCCAGTCTAGGGTCTTTCCCACTGCACGCTCATCAGGTATGATGCGAAGTCCCCAGGCGACTTTCCTGGGTCACCGACCTTTCGACCCCACTCCGCGTAGCGAGGCGATCATGTTGCGATTCTTTCTGGCCATCATGCTGATGTTCATGCCCTTGAGCCTGTCTTCCTGCGACAAAGCCTATCTGGCGACGATGGAAAAGATGGGCTATGCCAAACGCGACATTCTTAGCAGTCGCGTCAAATCGGCGAGGGATGCGCAAGAAGACGCGAAGAAAGAGATTCAGAGCACCCTTGAGCAATTCGGCAAGGTGGTCTCCTATGAAGGAGGAGATCTGGAAGCCACCTATAAGAAACTGAACGGTGAGCTGGAGACAAGCGAAGACAGTGCCGAGGCGGTCCGGAAGCGCATCGCGGACGTCGAAAGCGTGGCCGATGCACTCTTTTCGGAGTGGGAGAAAGAGCTCGGTCAATACTCGAGCGCCGACCTGCGCCGGAAAAGCCAGGCCAAACTCACTCAAACAAAGGGCCGCTACCGAGAGATGCTTGCGGCCATGAAGCGAGCGGAGCAGCGGATCGAACCGGTCCTCAAACCCCTGCGCGATCAGGTCCTCTACCTGAAACACAATTTAAACGCGCGCGCTCTCTCCGCCATCAAAGGAGAACTCGTCAAGGTGGATGCGCAGGTCGATCAGCTGGTCAAGGACATGAACCGTTCCATCGCCGAAGCCGACAAGTTCATTCAGACAATGGAAAAGGAAGCGGACTGAGTGTGTACTCCGTGAGGGAGGTCGCCTATGCGCATCGACGACCAACGCGAAAGCGACAACATCGAAGATCGTCGCGGCATGGGCCCGGCCCGTATGGGGAGAGGCGGCCTCGGCATCGGTACCGTTGTGCTGGCGCTCGCAGTCAGTTACTTCACGGGCGTCAATCCACTGACCGTGCTGAATCTCCTCAGCGGTGTCCAGAGTATGACCGAGCTGTCCGCGCCATCCGAATCCGGCCCGGTCGGCGCCCCTCAAGACCAACTAGGCAAGTTTGCCTCCGTCGTCCTTGCAGACACCGAAACGACCTGGCGGAGTCTTCTCGGTCCTCGGTACGAGGAGCCGCGTATGGTGCTCTTTTCAGGAGCCGTGCAGTCGGCCTGCGGCACGACGTCGTCGGCTGTTGGACCGTTCTATTGCCCCAACGATCACCGGGTCTATTTGGACCTTGCGTTCTTCGACGAAATGGCGCATCGTCTAGGGGCGGCGGGTGACTTTGCTCAGGCCTATGTGATCGCCCATGAGGTCGGCCATCACGTGCAAAATCTCCTCGGCGTCGCCGAAAAAGTGCATCGCCTCCGACGGCAGGTGTCTGAAGTGGAGGCAAACGCGCTTTCGGTCCGGATGGAACTCCAAGCCGATTGTTATGCCGGTGTCTGGGGCTATCACGCCAATCGTGAACGAAATTTGATCGAACCTGGGGATTTCGAGGAAGGACTCCGGGCGGCAGCGGCCATTGGTGATGATCGATTGCAAAAGATGTCTCGTGGCCATATTCAGCCGGAAAGCTGGACCCACGGCTCATCTGAACAGCGGATGACCTGGCTCAAGCGCGGGCTCGAGTCCGGTGATCCGTCTGCCTGCAATACATTCGACGGGAAACGACTATGAGCGACGTACCAGCTCAGACTCAGAGTGGTGCCTTAGCCAAGGCTCTGGGATCACTCGCGTCCGACCCTCCCTGGGCGGCCAAGTCGTTCCTCGCAGCCAGCGCGACGACCGCCGCCGGGCTCGGCGCTTGGCTCACCGACATGATGTCGCCGGCCCTCGCCCGTGGGGGGGCCAGCTTTCTCGGCGGATTCTTGATCGGCTGGGCATTCCGAAAAACCGTGAAACTTGCTCTGTTGCTCGCCGGCTCATTGCTGGTGCTCATCGCCGTCCTCAAGACAACCGGGTGGATTCACTTGGATTGGACCTTGATCCAAGCGGATACGGCTCGCACGCTTGATTGGGCTCGAGGCAAAGCGCAGAGTTTCAAGGAGGTGATGGCCGGCTACCTCCCCGCCGCCGGCGCCGCCGGCGCCGGAGCAATTTTTGGGTTGCGAAAGAAGTAACTTCCAGCAGGCTTCGGAAAAATGTGAATGCGGGGCTTTGTATGGAGCTTCTTTCTTAGAGGTTGATCTCGTTCATTCATGCGACACCTTCCCTAACCGTCCCGGTCCATGAGTTTGCCGGGCGTTTGTCGAATTCTTTGGCACGCTTCCGAAAACCTACATCCCTTGGCCGATCTGCTCCCGAATCCACTGAATCAAGCCGTCTTTCCCCATTTCACCGGCAGCAACCTGAAGCGTAACGAACTCTAGGCCTTTGGGGTCAGGAAGCGGTTGGGACCCGTTCACTTTGAGAAAAGCAAGAGCAGACAGAACTGCCGCACGTTTGTTTCCGTCCAGAAAAGGATGATTCTGAGCAATGTGGAACAGGTAAGCCGCCGCCATCGCGGCGAGATCTTCATGAAGGTAGGTCCCACCAAACTGTTGACGAGGCATCGCGACGGCAGCGTCCAGTAAGCCATGGTCCCTCACCCCATGGGAACCGCCGTCCATCTCAATGGTATCTGCGTGGAGCAACAGGACGTCGGCCACGCTGAGAAAGACTGCATCCTGCACGGATCAATCCGCCAGGCGCTTCAGCATCGGCCCGTACCGTTTACGAAGATCCTTGATGATCGTTTTCATTCGCTCAGGACCCACACCGACATTAGCCGGCGTGACAACGAGCGCGTTCCCATTCACGGTTACTTGTAGAGGGGTCTCCTCTGTGATCCCAAGCGCCTGCATGACAGGCTTTTCGATGATCAGCGCCGCGCTGTTCCCATGCTTCTGCAATTTCTTGATCATTTCTTACCTTACGTCCTTACAATGTTAATACACTGCATTATTGATGTCCAGCATGGAGACAACAGAAGCGGAATCAGTGCTGGGTCAGGCTCCACTCAGTCTCACCGGTCCATGAGTTTGACGGGCCTGTTGGAGTTCTTTCACATGCTTCCGCAGGGCCTGGCCTAAAATAGAACGTTCGACTTCTCGTTTAAATCGCTCACTCTCACGCTCGACCTGTTCGATCGATTCGGTCAGTTGTCCGACTAAGCGCCGACCCGAACCGGTGAGCCACCCGAGATGGTGATCGGCGTACTGCAGGTCTCGTAGCGAGTAGCGGACGGAGGCGACCTCCTCTAAACAACGAAACCGCGCTCGCTGCAAGTCTCGCTGTGCAAGACCGGCCTTCTTCCATCGTGCCGACCCGTCCCGTCCCGAAGCCCAGGACGAAAGCCGCTGGAATAAGAGTGCACCCATGGTGAAGGTAAAGGTCGCGTGAAGAATGCCACGCAACGGCCGGAGGCTCCGCCGCCACGGCGAGTAGAAGATCTGCCGGTTGTGGTCTCCACGATACATGACATACTTTCTTAATAAGAGGTTCAAATGATGATGGCTGTTTTCATGGATTAAGTCATCAATCAGATCGAGATTGTCACGATCGAAACAGTTGATGAATGAGAGTCCGGGTCGATGCCGGTAGCTGAAGCTGACTACCCCCTTCGCCTGCAACGGGACAATGCGGGAGGTCAAGAGTGCCAACACATCATGGCCTTCAGACCATGCGAGCCGGATGGTCTGCCAGGCGCGGCCAATGCGTTCGACTTGCTGCCGATCAGTGGCCTTCACCGTTCTCGGCTGGCGATCCTTCCCATAGACAAGGGTCGGCCCGACGGTGATTGGACTGTTGTCGGTTTGAACTGCAACCATTGGTGGATGGTAGGCCCATTGCCATCGACCCATTTCTCCCCATCTCAACCAGATTGAGGAAACTATCTTGCCGGTCTTCGCTGTGATCCCGGTCGGCTCTATTCGAAACGCGACACGTCCTGACGACTGCCTCAATGCTCGCTGTACATCATGCGGCGCTGAGCACCATGCTCCATCGAGGCCTACGGAGAGCGTTCCCGCTGCTTCGCTGCGTTCGAAGTTATCCACCAGCAATCCCGACAGATCCCATGATCTCATCTTCCTCTGACCGCACCTCTTGATCAACGACGCGGGATCAAACCAGAGAGACTCCTGGGTCAATTCCTGCGCCAATCGTCGGCACAGCGCGAACAGCCGCTTCTCCAATCCACCTGCTTGAGGTTGGCCCGTCGGAAAAAGATCTTCCAGGTAACCATGTTCAAAAAACTTCTCCCGACATTCGTCCAACAACTGTTCTGCAAACTCAGGCCGATCCTGTTCCTTCTTGAGCTGCCTGAGCACATCCAAGAAATACACGAGGTCATTCAGCGTCTCGATCCATCCGACAACTTTCCAGTTGGAATAGGCCTCCAGTTTGAGGTTTGAGTGGAGGCTGTCAAAGAATCCGGTCTGGAGTCCCAATTCACTGGCCAGATCAGCATAGTCGGCATGCAGTTCTTGGCACAGGTCGATCAACAACCGCCGCATCGAGAGACGAAACTCATCCTGCAATTGCGTGAGCCGCTGCGGATCGAGAAGGAGCATGGCGGAACAACTAGGCGTGAAGTGCCGGGAGGACTCTAGCGTAGCGGGGGAGAGGACGCAAGCAGGCTCTACGATGATGCCGGATCTCTCTCGTGCTTGCGGGTTCTTGCGGCACATCGTAGAGTGGCGGCTTGAACACTCGTCCTTGCGTCAAGAAGCTTGTGACGTGATGCGACGCATGGAGAAAATCGGAGCAGGTCGCGACGGTCGCACCGACGTTGGAATTGACCCATGGCGTTGAAGGCTAACGAACTCATGCAGGTGGTTCATGAGATTTTTCCCATCCTGCGTAGAGGATGGTTCCAAAAAATTCATCAGCCGACCGCCCGTACCTTGTTGTTCGAGGTTCGTGTGCCGGGGCGGACACATCGGCTCTTGATCTCCTGCGAACCGCAAACCACTCGCTTGCATATCGCGAGCCATTCACCGCCTAATCCCCCGACGCCTCCCCCGTTCTGTCAATTCCTGAGAGCCCATTTCCAGGGAGCGAGAATCGACGACATTCACCAAGTTGCGAATGATCGCATTGTTGAAATTCAAATCACCGGCAAGGAAGGGTCGCGCACGATCCTGTGTGAACTGACCGGAAAGAAGGCCAATGTCTTGGTCCTCGATGCCGAGCGACGAGTCCTGAGGGACCTTGCCGGTCAGCGAGCCCTTGTCGGACAACTCTATGCACCACCGGCCACTCGTGAGATCGGTCAAGAAAGAGCACCGGTTCGGTTCTCGCGAATTGACGGCTCCTTGTTTCCTATTTCAGCGGAAATCGAGGCGTTCTACCAGCACCAGGATGCGGCACGGGAGGTCGCCCAGGCTAAGGACTTATGCATACGATTCCTCAGGAAGTCACTCAAGAAACAAGTACGATTGATCGAGGCCTGGCAGAACGACCTATCAAGAGCCACCGCCTATCGCGACTATGCCCGATATGGAGAATTGATCAAGAGCAACCTCGGCGCGATCGCGAAGGGAGTCACTCAGGTTGAGATGACAGATTATTTCGACGATAGGCTTCCCACCATCACGATTCCGCTCGACCCTATGAAATCGGCCCAGGACAACATGGATGACTACTTTCGGAAGCATCGCAAATTTCTGGCCGCTGAACGTGAACTCACGCCACGGATCGAGCGAGCCGAGCAGGATGTGTGTAGAATTCGCCAAGAGATCAAGGAGATCGAGCAAGGAATCTGGATCACGCCTGCCATCCCGCCTTCTCCTTTGAATGCGAGGACCATCGCGCGATCAACCAGGGACAAGAACCAATCGCCCGACGCTCAACGCCGTGGCCCATTTCGCCGCTTCACCTCGACAGATGGACTGCCGATCTTCGTCGGACGCAATGCCCGAGAGAACGACGAGTTGACGTTCGGTCTGGCCAAGAGCGACGATCTCTGGCTGCACGCCCGTGGGACGCCGGGCTCTCACGTCGTCGTGAGATTGAGCAAAGGAACCGATCCCCCACCCGACACTCTCATTGACGCCGCCATGTTGGCGCTTCTCTACAGCGATCTCAAGAAAAGCGGCAAAGGCGATGTGATCTACACGCGGCGCAAATGGGTCAAAAAGGCGAAGGGCCAGGCGCATGGAGCGGTTGTCGTGACGCAGGAGAAATCGCTGCACGTCAGTCTTGATAAGACTCGCCTTGAGACGCTCAAAAACCGGGCACCATGATGCAGCCAGATCGTCACGCGACATGTAGAAATGGAAGTTTTTCTCGCCCTGTACTGGCTTCGGCCTTATGATTGGCGAGAGAACTTCCATGCACGGTCAGCAGGATATCCCATCACCAGAAGCTCCACCGACCATCCTCGTCGTCGACGACGAACTCTCAATCATCAAACTTTGCAAGGCTCTTCTTGAAGGAGCGGGGTTTACCGTCCTCGAAGCCGACAACAGCTCCGACGCTCTCAAGATCTGTACGCAGCATCAAGGGCCGATCGATTTACTTTTGACGGACCTCGTCTTACCCCCTCCAGCCTTTCAACTGTCGTCATCCTCCAACCAATTCCCGCACGTCAACGGTCATGAGCTGGCGGTTCGCGCGACCATGATCCGCAGCGGTCTCCACATCATCCTAATGTCGGGGAATCCTGATAAGGAGCTGAACAGTCATGGGATCAGGCGGGGAACACTTCCGTTCTTGGCTAAGCCGTTCGAGCGTGACCGCCTGATCACCCTCGTCCACAACGTCCTCGCACAGCCGGCGACGACCCTTGCAGTAGAAAGGCGGCCATGCGCCGCCAACGATACCGACTGGTTCGGCTGAGCCCAATGCGACAGGCTACGCATGCTCCGTCATGAACCATCCGGCGATCGATAACCGCCGATGTTGACCGGCCGTGGGATCCACGCGACAGACTCGATGGTATCGAGGGACGGTAAACATGACCAGCGATCCAGGGCGAGGTTCGATACAGTGGGTCGGCGCCAGACTAATAGGCCCTCCATCCTGATCTGCTCGCCGCTCATAGATGATCAATTCCCCACCCCAATCGGGCTGCCATTCCTCATGAAAGTAGGTGACGACGGCAATCCGGCGCTGCAAGGCTCGACGGCCCTTTACGAAACGACCCTGGTCCGTGTCGTCATGGGTCAAGAGGCAGTCCCCGGCTGAATACGAGTAGTAGTTGAATCCCGCATGGCGCCCGATGATATCCGGAAAAGATTCGATATGGTCTCGAATGCAGGAGAGCTGTAGCCGCGACAGAAATCGCTGAGCCTCACCTGAGCTAATTTCAGCTTTTGCCCAGTTCCCGGAATTCGGAAAGTCTTCTCGAGCGTTCGGGAGATCCGAAAGACTTTTCCAGACAGCCTGATTCATTGCTGATCGAAAACATTGCCGCTCTTCTGACGACCAAAAGTTCTCCACGACCAGCACAGGGCTGCTCTGAAATGAGAAGGAGGATAATTCAGCCAGTCCTCTTGCCGCTTGCGCAACATTCATGCTTCTTCACAATCTTTAGGATGAATCATGCCGGCTATCAGCCTCGGTCTATTATCCTCCAGTTCTATCGAGCAAAAAAGAAGGGGCTGCCATCATGACAATGGCAGCCCCTTTCTCATCTGTCGATAGAATTACCAGCGATCGCGCTTCCCGCCACCTCCGCTCCGACCACCACCACCACCGAATCCACCACGCCCCCCGCCGCCTGTGCGCGGTTCTTGAGGACGTGCTTCATTGACTGTCAAAGTCCGGCCACCCATGTCCGACCCATTGAGGGCGGTGATGGCTGCTTGCGCCTCGGAATCCGACGACATTTCCACAAAGCCGAATCCACGAGATTGGCCGGTGAATTTGTCCGTGATGATTCGCGCCGAGGCCACTGCGCCATGGGCTCCGAATAAGTCACTCAATTGCTGCTCGGTCGCCGAATAGGGCAACCCACCGACATAGATCTTCGAACCCATCGGGGTTCCTCCTTTAAGATAATGACATTGTCTTGAACACGAGGAACGGGGAAGGAGCGGGCCGAAGACGCGATCGATGCAGCGACTTAGGTCTGACTTCCGACAAGATTCCCGGACAAGGCAACATCGGCATTGTGGGTCTCTTCTGAATAGAAACTCAGCATCGCCGAGACCCAGGGCGACACGAGCCGAAGCTAGACTAGCACAGGGATTCGACAATTACAACCATACTCCCCGACTCTGTCAACCCAATTTAGAAATGTCCTCTTCTTCCCAAAGTAGAAATGTCCGGTTTATGTTCCGACCACCGCCGCGTGTTCTCCTCGTTTCGGCAACAGCCGCTTCCTCCACGGATGGTCCAGCTTCGGCGCGACCGGGCGCCGGGGTCGCCGAACCGCGTTGACGTCCACTCCGGGGGCCGAGGGCCGCACCGCGATCGCATGAAAATCGAGCGCCCGCCCCTGGTGCGTGAGCCGCATCGTCCCATCGAGCCATTGTTCCACCAGGACGTGCCGCGCCCGAATCGTGCCGTGAATTTGATAGAGTTGCCTCTCATGCGCAATCGTGAAGTCCTTGCGCACACATCGAGTGGTCTTGAGACACACGCTCCCGTCCAGCTCTCGGGCCGGTGGCGTCGGTCGATGCAGATCGGCGGACTGCGCCGGTGCCACGGCAAAGCGCCGGTTGTAGATGGGCAGATACCCCTCCACGAAGCGATTGGCGTCCTCAATGGTCGCGATCCCGGCCAGGCGCAGCTCTTTAACCAGTCGATCTTGAAAGGTTTTGAAGAGCCGTTCCACCCTCCCCTTGGCCTGGGGGGAGTGCGCCGCGATCAGCTCAACCCCCAGCTCGTCCAGCGCCCGTCCGAACTGACTCAGAGGTTCCTCCCCGGCCAGTTGCTCCGCCACCGTGGGCTCAGCCGGCGACTGGTAGGTCGTATGCTTGTCCGCATAGAGCGCCAGTGGCAACCCATAGCGCCGCCCGTAGCGCTGAAAACTGTCCATCGCCGGGATCGTGCCCTCGTACTCATAGAACCGGGCAAACACGCGACTGCTCGCATCGTCGATGTACGCCATCAGGACACACTGCGGGCCGCGCCCCTCCAACCAATCATGATGGGAGCCATCCAGTTGCACCAGTTCCCCAACATGCGCCTTCCGCGCCCGCCAGGCCCGATGCGGGCGCTTCCGCCGCCGAAAGTGCGTCACCCCCTTCGCCATCAGCCAGCCCCGCAGCGTCTCGGCGCTGACCTCGAGTCGGTGCCGTTCCGCTAGCTTCTCCGTCGCCAACGTCGGCCCAAAATCCCCATACCGCTCTTCGTACAGCTTCAAGATCTTCGCCTTCCTCTGCTCGGGAATCCGCCGGTTCGACGGCTGCCCGCGTCCGCGATGGACGAGCCCCTGGTCGCCTTCCTGCTCCACTCGTCGCAGGAGGCGCCGGATCTGACGCTCCGTCAGCCCCAATAGCTCCCCCGCCTTCTCCTGGGTGATCTGCTTCTCCAACGCTTGGCGGATCACATGGACCCGCCGCAGTTCCTTCCCACTCATAAGTACTCTGTCCTCTCCGACCATCCCGTCCTCCTTGTGAGAACGGGCAGTCTATCAATGAAGAGGACATTTCTACTGTGGTGAAACCGGACATTATCATGTTGGGATTACACCATACTCCCCGACTCCCCGATGTTACTCCCCGACTCGAACCAGAAGCCCTTGGTCCTTACAATAGGCTACCGTCCGATAGAACCATGCGACGACGCCGACGAGCAACGCCGCGTTCAGGCAAACCGCCCAGGCAAGGTCCCCAACTGGTGGTGCGCCTGCACCTAAGACAGTCCGCATCCCCTCAAAGACATGTGCTGCTGGATTCACCATGGCGATCATCTGTAGCCACGTGGGCAACACTTCCATCGGATAGAAAACACAGGAGATCGGCTGGAAGAGAAAGACCATGCTCCAGGCGAGCACCTCAGCCTCTTGTCCGAACCTCATGATGAGTGAAGTCGTAAACACGCCGATAATCCAGCCGGTCATGACCAAATTGAGTACGAACGGCATTAGCCATACCCCGACGATCAGGATGTTATACGAATAAAACAAGAGGGCACAGCCCACCATGACAATCGAGACGATCGTCACCTTCATCACACTCATCGCCATCGTGGCTGTCAAAAACTCGCTCGGTTTCAACGGGCTGGCGAACAGATTCATCAGGTTACGCGCCCAGAGCTCTTCGAGAAAGGAAATCGTGATCCCCTGTTGCGATCGAAACAGCATGTCCCATAGGATCAACGCGCCCAAGAAAAAAGTGACGAATCCCGGGACCTGGCTTTGGTATCGAGCGAGATAGAGCGTGATAAACCCCCAGATCACGAGATCCAGGAAAGGCCAGTAAAAAATTTCCATGATGCGGGGCAAACTGCGTCGGTAGAGGTACAAATGCCTGACGATCAATGCCGTGATGCGGTGCAGTTTCATCGGCAGGGCCTTCCCGCATTATTCATGACAGTTCGTCGCGAAATCGCCAAGCCGCGTCGTGAGACCGGCGCACGGAGCTCGGAGGACCTGAGGCGTACTCGTGCAGTACGTCGAGGGTCCGAGGGGCGAGCCCGCCGGCCGCAGGCTCGTCGGAACAGCGGATCGGCGATTGCAGCAGAAGCGTTCATGATTAATGCGGGATATGATCATGTCCATCGTGGCAGCCTCCGCATTCCCGATGGACACCAAGCAGGTCCTCCATGAGGTGCCGGACCCCCGCAGTCAGGTGCGTCCCTGCCCGTTGTCCGTCGGGCATTCGGCGTAACCAAAGGACCCCCAATACAGTCGGCATCCCCATCAGTCCAACTGCGAATACTGCGTTCATCCGTTCAAGATGACCCATCCACGCCACAAGAACGACTGCCAAGGCAAGCGGCACAGATCCTCCCACCAGACTCATAAAGAGAACACGCCGGCCGCAAGTTCCTCGGCTCAGACCGACCAGGCTGATCACCGACCAAAAGAGACCCCAGGCTGCACTGAGTGCAAGCCCTCCCGTAAGGAATCCGACTACCGCGTCGATCAAGACATCTGTCACGATGAGACCTGTCCTTGCTCCCGTGCAAACTTCAAGAATACCTCTTCCAGGTCCGCCTTCCCGAATCGGTCGACAATGTCTTGCGCCGTGCCCTCCGCCACGATGCGTCCCCGCTGAAGAAAGATGATGCGATCCGACATTTCTTCCATTTCACGCATGTTATGTGACGTGTAGAGAATGCTCAAGCCGGATGATCGCCGCTCTTCTTTCAGCAACGATCTGATCTTGTCGGCGATATCGGGGTCCAAACTCGCCGTCGGCTCATCAAGAAAGAGGATGCGCGGTTCGGTCAGAAACGCTTTGGCCAAGGTGAGTCTCGTCATCTGACCAGACGACAACTTGCGGGTAATCTTGCCGCGGAACTCCTCCATCTCCAGCTTCTTGACGATGTCGTTGACGCGCCGAGCGATATCCGAAACCCCGTAGAGCCGCGCCACGACCCATAAATTCTCTTCGACCGTAAGCGACTGGGGCATGGAGATGTAGGTAGACGAAAAGTTGACCTGCTGCAGGATCTCCTCACGATGAGTCGAGAGATCCAGATCGAACATGTGAATAGAGCCGGCCGTAGGGGTCACGAGTCCCAACAACATCTGTATGGTAGTGGTTTTCCCGGCTCCGTTCGGCCCCAGCAGCCCCAGGATTTCTCCCGGTCTGATCTCAAAGGACACTCTATCGACCGCGGTAAAATCGCCGAACCGCTTGGTCAGGTCCGACGCTTTCAATACTGGAGTAGCCATCACGTTGACGAACGATTAGTTGAAGAGCAAAGCGCCGCTGATCTTCTCCGGAATATGGCAGGTCTCGCATTTGCGGTCCAACGTTTTCCCGCCATACTGTGTCTTCCCATCATGGCAGCGAAAACAGTCGTTGAGCGCCCTTGCGCGGAGGTGAGAGCCTTCCGGATGAGGCGGATACCAAGGTTTGCTGTCGGCCGACACATGTCCGCGTGGAATGACGATGGGATAACCCTTGATGGGTTCATCATGCACGACACCGGAATGACAGGTCGTACACCCTTCACCCTGTCCACGGGCTCCGAAAGCCTCCATATGCCGGCCATGGCTCATGACCAACCCCACCTCTTTCACCGGCGACGGAAGATCGCGCGGCGCCGTTTCAGACACACGAAGGATGTGACGATGGCAACCGAGACAGACTCCGGAATCCACTCTTGCCTTGAGATTGTGCGCATCGGTCGGCGTTCCAAGTACATAAATCGTCGCATCTTTGGCTCCCGCCAAGACCTTGTCGGATAACCAGCCTTGAATCCCAGGCCTTACATGACAGGCAACACAGGTGACTTCCTTATGGGAAGACTTGGTCCAGCTCTCATAGGCAGGGGCGATGGTGTGGCATCCGGCACAGAATGTCGGCTGATCCGTGAGCGGAATCGCAATTCCACCCAGAGCCAAGGCTCCGGCACCAAGGCTCACCACGAGCGTGGCCTTAGACTTCCAGCTCATGCTCCCGGCGTCTACGAGGGAACTGCTTGATCAAGAGGTCGGCGACCCCGGCCACATCGTCCAGATGCAGCACGGGCACTGGTAGATCGAGTGGCTTGTCGGAGACGACCGCGAGAAGGCCGTCGGAAGAGTGCGCAATTTCACCGGGCTGATCTCGAACGATGACGATCTTCGGATACCCTTCGCTTTTCCACCCTTCGGCGATAATGAGATCATAGGAGGCGTCCAGGAAACGATCGCGCACTTCCTCCACCTTCAGCTGTTCGGAAACATCGGCAAACAAGGCGAGACTGCCCTTCGCTACCACCACAACAGTACCGGCACCGGCACGCTTATGGCGCCAACTATCCTTCCCTTCCGTATCAAGATCAAACCCGTGGCCGGCATGTTTCACCGTCGCCACACGGTATCCGGCCTTGACCAACTCGGGGATGAGGCGTTCGATCAAGGTTGTTTTACCGCTGTTCGACCGGCCGATAAAGGAAACAATTGGAATGGACATATCGTGACCGTTACGTGATTTAACCTAGTGTAGCATACCAGAAACACGTTCGTGGTGAGCTTGTCGAACCATGAACGGAACTGCCTGATATCACACACCCTTCGACAAGCTCAGGGCGAACGAACCCTCACAAGAACTTCTGGGACGCAACGCTAGCAGCAGGAGAGCCGATTACCTCCGGAATGGCCATGCTCGGTATGAACGGGCCATGCCTCACCGCTCAATAATTGAACGACCACCTCGTCGCCGGGATTCAGACGCTCAACTGCCACCGGCACATCGATAAGACAATTCGCTTTCACCATAGATGTGAGAATACCAGATCCTTGGTCTCCGGTCGTTCGAACCTTGAACACACCTTCTTCCTGCGTGAGAATGCCTCGCAGGAAATGCCTCCGATCGGTCCGCTTGGAAAATCGTTCCTGGAATATGGCCTGAACCACCGGACGTCCATAGCTCCGACACCCACTCATTTTTAGTAATGCGGGCCGAACCAATTGCTCAAACGTCACCATCGACGAGACCGGATTCCCTGGAAGGCCGAAGGCAAGCTTTCCCTGAATCTTGCCGAACGCCAACGGCTGGCCGGGTCGGATGGCGAGTTTCCAAAAATTCATCTCGGCGCCGAGTTCACGGAACACCGCTTTGGTGAAATCATAATCACCCATCGACACTCCACCGGACAACACCAACATGTCGGCATTCAACCCATGTGAGATCTTTTCTTTAAGGGCCATCGGCGTATCCCGCGCAATGCCGAGCAATAACGGAATGCCCCCCGCTTCCTGCACCGCCGCGGCCATTCCGTAACTGTTGGAATTGATGATCTTCTCCTCGCTGAACCGTTCATCCAAGTCAGCCAATTCGTCACCAGTCGAAAGGATCGCTACTCGCGGCCGCTGGTAGGCGAACAGGAACGACTTCGCAAGAATCGCCAACATCCCTGCCTCGCTGGGACGGATTCTGCTCCCTTTCGCGATAATGCGGTCCCCTTTTTTGACGTCCTCCCCCTGCGGTCTAATGTTGGCTCCTTTTGGTTCCACCTTAAATACGCGGACCGAATCAGCTGCATGCTCCGTGTCTTCGACCTTCAGGACTGTATCAGCCCCTTGGGGGATCGGGGCCCCCGTCATGATCCGGATGGCCTGACCAGAACCAACTGCTTTTGACGGCATCATCCCTGCTGGGACATCTTCAATGACCGAGAGACTGACTGGTTTCTGAATGGCTTGCTCCTGCTTGATATCCTCCCATCTGACGGCAAACCCATCCATCGCTGAGTTATCCCACGGCGGGTTGTCTCGCTCCGCGACAATGTCCTCACCCAGGACACGGCCCAAGGCGTCGAGAATCGAGATTTTTTCGAGACCCAACATCGGCGCAGCATCGAGCACCACTTGTTGCGCCTCGTGGAGTTGGGTCAATCCGGTCATGGCATCCACAGCTTTCACTGGCTGCCCCCCTTCAGCAATCCTGTGGCCGTCCGCCCCATTTTCACCAGCGATGCGCCTTTTTTACAGAAGGCTTCAACCTGATTGGCGATACGATGATAGGCTTCGGCCGTCGGCTGGTCGGAGTTGAACAGCGCATAGGGTTCACCCGCGTCCGACTGTGTGACCACGTCCGGATCGAGCGGAATCCGCCCCAAAAACGGGACTCCCATATCGAGCGCCGACGCTTCACCACCGCCCTTCCGGAAGACATCAATATGGGTATGGCAGTTCGGGCATTCGAGCCCGCTCATATTTTCCACGATGCCGATGATCGGTACCTCGCTGTCCTTGCAAAACGTGACGGATTTTCTGGAATCAAGGAGTGCCACTTCTTGTGGCGTCGTAATAATCACGGCACCGCTCACCGTGCCGAGCAGATCGATCGTCGTGACCGACTCGTTCCCCGTTCCCGGCGGGAGATCGATCAGGAGAAAATTCAAATCCTGCCAATCGACACCGCCGAGGAGCTGATTGATGAACTCGTACTTATAGGCATCGCGCCAGATAATCGGATCGTCTGAGTTCTGCAGGAGAAACGACATCGAGGCAATCTTCAAATTGTACGCTTGAAAGGGAATAATCCCTCCGGAGGTGCTGATCTTCAGCTTCTGTCCTTCCGCGCCGACCATTTTCGGAATGTTGGGGCCGTGAATATCCATATCGCAGATGCCGACATGCCATCCCTTAAGGGCGAGGCTCACCGCAATGTTCGTCGTACATGTGGTTTTCCCCACACCTCCTTTATTGCTCATGATGAGGACTTTGTGCTCGATGCGCTCCATCCGTTTGGCGACCAACCATCTGCTATGGCCTTCTTTATCCTTTTGGCACCGTTCGTTCTCGTCGCAGATGGCGCAGGCCCACAGATAGGTGCAGGCATCTCCATCATTTCCAGTATTGATAACGTTGAGTTCACGTGCCATAAGGTTTCTTTTCTGCGACCATTGCCGTCGATCGCTCTCGTCGTTAGTCGTGTCGTCCTCCGGGTACGCTGACATAGTCGTCGCCGGAGGATTTCGGCGTGGACATGCCCGAAGCAGTCCCTCCAACCCCTGCGCCGGCCATGGCGACCGTCGGAATACCGGCCTGATGACTTTCAGCAGATGTATTCTTGCCAAAGCACTTTGCACCGAAGATGCCGACCCAGTACAGGAGAAACATGGGGCCGGCCATAAGCGTCTGATTGAACGGGTCCGGTGTCGGAGTCAGGATCGCGGCAATGACAAATGATCCCAACAACGCCCACTTCCAATACTGAATCAAAAACGGAGCATCGACCCAGCCCAACTTTGCCATGAGCGTGATGGCCAACGGTACTTCAAAGATCAGCCCGAAGACCATCAAAAACCACAGGGCAAACCCGACATACTGGGCGATCGAGATTTGCGGTACGAATCCGGCGTTCACCCCGTACGAAATCAAAAAATTCAACGCGAATGGAAGCACGAAAAAAAATGAGAATCCGGCCCCCGCGTAGAACGCCAACGCGCTTATACAGACGAACGGCCCGACAAACCGTCGCTCTTGCACGTGAAGTCCCGGAACGACGAATCTCCAGATCTCAAACAAAAGATAGGGCATGGCGAGCACGATAGCGAACAGGCCCGCTACCTTGACGTTCTGCCAGAGTGCCTCCGCCGGCGCGAGGAACACGAACGGCACCGTCGGCAAATCGGTCGGTTCCCAGGTTAATTTGCTCGGCACGAACATACTCTGGAGTGGAACCCGCAACCACTTGACCAATGTATCGGCATAAAAAAACGTCCCCATGAACAGGACCGCCAGAGCGATCACCGCACGTGTGAGCCGGACTTGGAACTCCACGAGGTGCTCCATGACCGGCATCTTCTTGTCTTCCAGCGGCTTGAAGACCGAATCTTGCAGCCACCGGTTCAGCTTATTCAGCACACAGCCTCGTGCGTTTCGGAATCCGTCGATCGGCCTTCCGGCAATCAACAGATCGACAGATGCTCCTGCGCCTTCTACCTCGGATTAATCGCCACGAACAGGCTGTTTCCTTGTCGATTGACCAACAGCACGGCGACTTCGTCCTTCTTGATCTTTTCCGCGGCCTTTTGATAATCACCGAGCGTCTTGATCGACTCGTGATTGACTTCTTGAATCACGTCACCACGCTGGAGTCCGGCTGCCTCTGCCGGTCCACCAGACTCGACCGACGTGATGACCACTCCCGCCGTCTTCGCGGAAATGTTCAACTGGCTCATCAACGCGTTGTCCAGCGTCTGGACACGCAATGACGCGAGCACATTGTCCGGAAGCTTCATCGTGTCTCCCGACTCCTTCGGCGGCGCCGGTTCTTTCCTGGCCAGGATTTCATCCGACGGGCGTTCGGCCACCTTCACGACGAGCAGCTGCTCCTTGCCTTCGCGCAAGACTTTGATCTGGGCGTCCTTTCCTACCATCGTTCTTGCGACGAGGTTGCGCAGCTGGCTGACACTTTGAACGTCCTTCCCGTTAAATGCCACGACCACATCGCCTCGCTTCACGCCGGCGGCATGAGACGGGCCGTTTTCATTGACATCACTGATCAACACACCTTTCCGCTGCTCTGGAAGCTTGAACGATTTCGCTAAGGCCGGCGTAATTTCCTGGATCGCGACGCCCATCCATCCGCGTACGACCTTGCCCGTTTTCTGCAGACTCTCCACGATGTCGAGCGCGATGCTGCTGGGAATCGCAAACCCGATCCCTTCCGATCCCCCGGTTCGCGAGAAGATCGCGGTATTGATACCGATGAGATCTCCATTCATGTTGACGAGAGCCCCGCCTGAATTTCCGGGATTGATCGCCGCGTCGGTCTGAATGAAATCTTCGTAGTCGGCGATTCCGACATTCCCACGCCCGAGGGCGCTGATGATGCCGAGCGTGACGGTCGAACTCAAGCCGAACGGGCTTCCAACCGCCAGCACAAGATCCCCCACCTGTAATTTGTCGTACTCAGCCCACCGCAGCGACGGCAGATCCTTGGCGTCAATCTTGACGACCGCCAAATCCGTCTTTGGATCTGTGCCTACCACCTTCGCCGAAAACTCGCGCCGATCGCTGAGGGTCACAGTAATCTGAGTGGCTCCCTCAACGACGTGATTATTGGTCACGATGAACCCGTTGGAATCCAAGATAACGCCCGAGCCCGCACTCTGATCAGGGCGGCCGTGCGGCGTGGGTGGACCATGCGGAATCGGCGGAGGGGTCGGCAATTCTCCTCCTCCAGGCTCATCCCCGGGGGGAGGGGCTCCGAATGGACCGGGAGGAGCCCCTCCTCGCCTCCGGCTCCCTTCTCCTCCGCCCGTCACCGCGATATTCACAACGGCCGGCGTGGTCTTTTTCACGATATCCGAAAAGCCTTGAGCCCATGCTGGAGGGACCCCTGCAGCTGATGCCGATGACACGCATCCACTGCCGGATAGAGCCCATACAATTAGTCCGCTGCCGAGAAGGATCTTCGTCGCTTGCTGACTCCAGTTTGCCATAACTGAATTCCTCCAGGATGTGACTCTCATCGAGAGTGCTATTGGGAACGAGCATCTTCACCTGATCGAACACTCCATATTACACTACTCTTTCAATAGGCTTCAAAGAGGAAAAGGCCTCCTCTCTCATGACTTCCACCATGAGGAAGACCAATGAATAACTCTCAGCCGATTTTGTCCTTGTTCTGCCTCTGCCGGCCGATTGCTTTCGCTTGATGTTTCCAGTACGGTGACGGACGGTCCGAGGGAGCTTTTTCACAGGGCAAGACATTGTTTCTAGGAAACCCGATCAATCGCAGTGGGCATGCGGCAGGGGCATGGATCGGATGTGCGCTTCTCCTGCTGACTGCTTGCGTCAAACACCTTGCGTTTCCCCCGCTGGGAGAGCCGTTACCCGCCAGTGCCAAGCTGGAAATTCCCCCATCGATCAAAGCCCTGACGATTCGCTACAGCGATTCCTGTGGGCAGCTCCAGGAAATTCCGCTGGGGGATCGCCTGGAGGAGGCTTTACGTGAAGGAATTCGTCGAACGTTCAAGACGACCTTTGACGAAGGAGCCGGTGACACCGCCACACCCGATTATGTCATTCAAGTCGACCTTGTCGATTCGTCCTTTGACTTGAATAAGGAGGCACTGTATGACCGAGCCCCTGCGGTCCTACACCTCAACGCAATCGCTCATATCCACGACCGGACCAGAGCGTTGCTCCGTCAAACAGACATCAAGATTGTCCGTCAGGAACGGTTGCGACTCGAACAGCTCTCGAGGAACTGCAACTATATCATCGAACCATTCATCCGCGACGCCGCCATCGTTTTTGCAACACAGGTCTCTCTGTATGCCAGGCAAGTTGTAGCCGGCCAGTCTCCCTCATCTTCGGTCGAACCGAATCCCCTGCCCTTGGTAGGTGTGGGCTCTTCGGAATCGGCACCCTCAGCAACCCCACCTACTCCTGCTTCAGCTGCTTCGAACCTTCGATTCAAGGCAACGCTCCTCGACGAGAACAGCGATCTGATTTTCGCAGCAGGCGAGCATGTGCGGGTGCGTGTGGATGTCGTCAATACGGGAGGACAGCTGGTGGAGAACGCTTCCGCCTCGCTCACCGGAACTCCCGCAGTCATTGAAGGGTTTCCCACGGCCCGCTTGAAGATCCCGCCTCTGCCGCCCGGCCAAACAAAATCTCTGGAATTCATGGCGACGTTGCCCGTCACCGTCCAGGCAATACAGGCCGAGATTCATGTCAACGTGGTCGAGGCTGGAGGAGCCGCAGCGCAACCCCAAACCCTCTCGTTGACCATTCAGCCGGCTCGTACCGGTACGGACAACGTGAACCCCACTCCCGCGCCGACGCTGGGCTTTCACCAGCCTCAGACCTTCCTCGTCTCTATTGGGGTCGGCGCCTATCGCGATTCCAAGCTCACGCGCCGCCACTACGCCGTGACGGATGCAGAGACGGTCGCGGCCTATTTTCAGTCGCTCGGCGGCATACCCCCGTCCAACATGCGGCTGTTACAAAACCACAAGGCGCTCTATAGCGATATCAACGAAGCCTTGTTCGGCTGGCTCCCATCGCATGCGACCATAGATGCCGTCGTGATCGTCTATTTTTCTGGACAGGCGATGGTGACGCCGACCGGCGACATCTTGCTGGCCTCCTATGACGGCACTGCTGCAGACTCGGCGCGACTTTATCCGCTCGACGACCTTCGGTCGGCCTTCGCCAGGCTCAAGGCCAAACATGTCATCTTCTTGTTTGACGGCCTGGTGTCCAGACTTCCGGACAATGCCAAGAGCAAGACCGCTTCACCCCGCTGGGACCTGGGGGGAGAAAATACGCTCGGGCTGATCGGAGGCGAAGACTTTATGAAGGGACTGGAAGACGACCAGCACCGCCACGGCCTCTTCACCTACTACCTCTTGAAGGGACTCCGAGGAGAGGCCGATACCAATCGGAGCGGAACGGTTACGCTGGGAGAACTCGCCGGCTACGTGCGCCAGAAAGTCGTCTGGGCGGCAAAGTCTCAGTTCAACCAGGAACAACGGCCCTTGTTGGTTCCTCCGCTCAAACCGGACGACACTGCCGCATCGCTTGTCCTGACCGCACTTCCTTCGCTCACCTCTTCGGAATCGCCCTAAACCTCTCCCAATAAGGCAATACGCGGGCCGCCAAGGTCATGTTTGCAGGACGGGAAATGCAATGGTATCGTTCATGCCATGAAAACAACCATCGATACTGCCGGTCGTGCGGGAAGCAGGACTGCATCCAGGCAGCGATGCTGGAGATCCGCTGGAGACAAGGACTGATTGAAATCGAACCGGCATCGCTTCCCGTCAAGTTGAAGCAACGTGGTCAGTTTCTTATTGCGATGCCGGATCATCCGATCGAGCAACTCACGAGCGAGACTGTCGAGCGGGCACGCCGACAACTCATCTGCAACAGGCGGGCTTCCTCTCATACATAGCGACACAAATAACGCCGCATTATAGGCTATAAAACACAGTATTCATGCGGTTTTTCTGTTGCAAAAGCGGCAACACTTAGCACGTCGTGTTTAGACCGGTAGTAGCGGGAACCGGCTCGCAATGCACGATACAAGATCCGACAAAAAGTTTTGTTCTCGTGCGATACACAACTCTCGGGCGAGCTCCGAGGCGGGGCGATTGCCACTCTCGAGCAACTGTACGGCTTCGCGTTTGAACTCTGGTGAGAACTGCCTGCGCGCACCCATCGAACACCTCTCGGGGAGATCCTGTCTCCATTCCAAGGCGTCTGTCAACTCCGGGCCAGCTCAATCCGGCCCCGACCTCCACGGTCGAGAACAATTCCGCGAAATGCATGAGGCGGTTAACGAGCAATTGAATCTAAATCGGCACACACTCTTTTGCCGCCAATAAGATGTCCGCCCACGGAATGTCGTCAATCCACGTTTTAGCCAGTGCGTCCTTTTTTTGTGCGAAGTTTGGCAGAGCTGCCAAGACTTCCCGTGGGTCCGGTGTGTCGACGGCGTCCGGCCGTGTCTTGAGCCAAGACATGACCCGCGTAACGATCATGTCGACGGTGCCGTTGTGGAACTTTGGATCAAAGCCGGCGAGATCGGAAACAAACTTGGCGTATTGATGACCCTGCGGAACTAGCAACAACCAGTCATGCTTTTGCGCCTCGTCGATTGCTGTATAACGGCGGGCAATCGCAATCCCCAGTTCAAGCGGCATGTTGAATCGCGCCAACTGCTCGGTGCCCTCGCCTTTGCAGCGCGACAGATCATGGATGGAATACTTGGAAGCACAAATCGCTCTGGTGATTCTTTCCATGCGCGGCTCGGCAACACTGCCAGACTCAAGCGCGCTGCGCGGCACGAAGCCGCAGCACACGGTGGCGAACACGATGGCGTCGAATAGAGGGGCGAATTCAGCATCGTAGGGACAGTTTATGAAAACCGACAGCTTGGGATCGATTGGGGAACTAGCATGCGCCACGTGAGGTTACCAGGCAGCCTCACGTTTTTTGATGCGCTGGGCGAGGTCCTCGACGGTTTTCAAGCGCTCTCGCAGTTTCGCCGTATCCTTCGCCATTACAGTCTCAGGCGTCACGACTTGACTTTGAAGCGCCTGGATTACGGCGCTCCAACCCCTCGCCGCATCAGGCAAGCGCAGCGCGTGAAAACGAGCCAAGAAACTCGGGAGCGCGGCGTCGCCAATCACAACCGGTATCAACAACTTCGTTTGATCCGCCCAATACGCCTCCAACGTGTAGCTCCACTCATGGTCCTGATATTTCGTTGGCGCTTCATCGCTAGCAACCAGGACGATCACGGCGTCTGCAGACTGGATCGCCTCTTCTGTCACCTCTTGCCAGTTCGGTTCGGTCTTTAATTCTTTCGATTCGCCCACTACTGAAAAGTTATTCTGGCGCAACGCATCAATTAAACTCCGCGCCGCCGCCTCATCGCGCCCGGCGTAGGAGACAAAAAGTTTTTTGGCTTGTCTCATCACTGAACCTCAGACATTACTCTTGTGGCGCTCAAACTGCCCATGCACAAATTCTGCGCCGCCAGGTGCGTGATGTCAATAAGCGCCGCAGTGAGCCCAGAGCCTTCGAGTAACCCGGCCACGTGAATACATCGATCGGTGATTCACATTTTTGGGTCAGATCTTGAATCGTGCATGGCGCAGGAATACCGATTCCATTTTGTCATCCAGCGTTAGCTGCAAAGGGCAACGTCCCTCCGGACGCAGCTCCCCTTTGTCCTCCGCTGACCGATCGACAGGTCACTTTCTTATTCTTCTGCAGCTGGAACCTGCCTCCCCACTCTTGACCTCATAAAATGTTTGCTGTACTTATTTGTACAATTTGTTCAGTTAGAGTTTTCTGAGCCCCTTGATAACGGAGAGAACCATGCCTCATCTGCCTGCCAGTAAAGCGAGGCAGGGATTTGCGGATACGATCAACCGGGCAGCATACGGAAAAGAGCGTGTCGTGGTGCGGCGAAGGGGAAAAGACATCGCTGCGGTGGTACCAATTGATGATTTGCGGTTACTCGAAGAATTGGAAGATCGGATCGACCTTGCCGACGCGCGAGCCGCTCTGGCTGAGACGAAGAAAAGGATGGCAAGATCACTCGATGTCATTCTGAAAGACCTCGGCCTTTAGTCCTTCCCAATGGCCTACTCCATCCTCCTCACCCCATCTGCCGAACGGCAACTCACGTCTCTGACCGATTCGGTTTAGAAACGCATCGTCAAACGGCTCAAGTCACTCCGTGAGAACCCGCGACCCCAGGGCGTGAAGAAACTGGCCGGTGAAGCGGACCTCCATCGAACCCGAGAAGCTGATTACCGAATCATTTACACGATTAAAGACATGGAGCTCATTGTCCTCGCCGTCAAGATCGGCGACCGCAAAGAAGTGTACCGCTGACAAGAGCCCGGCGGGACAGGCTTCTCCTCCGCCCGCCAATAGATGCTACGCCCTCCAGCCTCTCCGCCTCGTGAGTTTGTCATCAGCCCGTGGAATGGCGGCAGACCGACTAGCGCGTTTTGCTGGCGGTGGGCGGAACCCAGGGATATAGGCGGGGAATCCATAGGGTTAGGACGATTGCGATGATAAGCGAAGCGGTCGTCCCGATGGTGAATTGAGTCCAGGTGTTGGGCCGAATGGCACCAAGCGATACGATGACCAGCAGTATGGGAATGTCCAAGAAGTGCGTGAAGGTTGGCACCTGTTCTTGCCGAGCACGGGTAAGCTCTGGCGTGGCGCGTCCCTGGACTAGTGCCTCATTCGTCAGGCGACGGAGCCGCATGAAATAGAGTCGAGTGACCGTATTGCCTTCGATGAATTCAAACGCAAATAGAAAGATCATCCCCGCCAGCCACGGCTGCTGCACGAATCCCCACCCGCCCCAGACCTGAGCCGTCATCCACGCACCTGAGACCAGGAGAATGATAGCGCCGGGTACCACAACTCCATCATAGAACACGGCAATGTTGCGCACGGCCTCGGCGAAGAGCGCGAGGTCTCGAATTTGCCGCGACCGCAGATCAGCAATCCACACTCCAATCAGGCCTGCTCCAATGAGCATCAGGCCGACTAAATGTGCAAACCGGAGGATCGAATAAGTCACAGGCTCCTTCCTTCTCTCCAAGCCTAAGAATATGCACTCGTCTATCCAAGAAAAGAAGGCACCCCAAGAGTCGTATAGGGGCTCGCTTTCCACCATCCAAAAGCCGCCACGCCTTCCGGCTTTTCTTGCTAGACGGTTCTCACACAGCCTGCGTCTTGACCGCTCCTCATTCCCCCTACGCAGAAAACAACGGCTGTGAAGCCGTTGAAGCCAGCACCGTCGCCGCGTCTCGACAAGAGAAGAGGGTGGGGAGTTGCCTCTCCACCCTCTTTCAATCTGCCACATTCAGCGGAGGCAATACCTCTTCCCTGCTGAAGCGCCGCTCCTATGGGTTGGTTACTTGTAAATGAATACTCCCCGTATCAGTCATGGCAGGATTGATGGTAATCGTGTAGGTGTCCGATGTGGCCAATGTCACAGAATTCAGGTTGAAGCTCGCCGCTGAGCTCGTTGCACCAGCCTGCAAGACGCCACTCGGCGTGTAGAGGTTCACCGTCACGTTGCCGAGCTTGTTGTTGGTAACCTTGATCGTAACCTGTTGGTTTGCCGTGCCGGAAAACGTATAGCGACCGTTCTGGCCGGGTCGGCTGATCATAATCTGCCTCGGGGCGGCATTCGTCTTCAGTGAATCTGATACCTCCGTTGAGAGTGTCAACGTCATGTTACCAGTGTAGGTACTGCCTGGACGGACGAGGACGGTATAGGTACCGGTTGTAGGCAAGGGGTTTGGGATTTCGAGCGCCCCACCCGCCGTACCCACGGCCGTGGAGGTGAGAGTGGTGCCGTCCGGACTCACGAGCGAAATAGAGCTCGACGTAAGCCCCACGGACGTGAGCCCAAGACTCACCCATTGCCCGGCATTACCGTTGAACGTATACCGAGCCGTCTTGCCTGCCTTGTTGAGACTCACCGGCACTGGTGCTCCATCGATCGCGATCGTGCCTGTGGCTGGAGAAGACAGAGACAGTGTCATGCTGCCGGTGTGGTTGCTGACCGGGTCCACCACGATCGTATACGTCCCAGTTTCAGGCAATGCCGTGGCAGGGTCGAGGCTACCGCCGCTGGGACCAATCGTCGTGGACGCCAACTTGCTGCCATCCGGTTTCACCATCGACACGGTGCTCGATGCAATCGAGACTTCCGTGATACCGAGATTGACCCACTGACCCGCCGTCCCGTTGAATGTGTAGAGCGCTCGCTGGCCCGGTACGGTCAATGTCGGCGTCACCGCCACTTGATCGGTCATGATGGTGCCGGCGAGGTCCGGAGCATTATAAAGCGCAAGCTTTACATGGCCGGTGTAACTCAGTTCCGGATCGATCAGGATCGCATAGGTTCCAGAAGTCGGAAGGACTTGCGCATCGGCCACGGCACCTGCGTGCGCGAAGGAGGTGGGCTGACCCAAGAGACTTCCATCCGGCTTGAGGATGGAGACGTACCCGCTCCGGATTGTCACGTCACTCAATTGTAAGCTGACCGCTTGGCCGCTGGTACCCGAAAACGTGTAACGGGCATTCTGTCCGCTTCGGCTGATGGCAATCGACACCGCCGAGCCCTGAGGGACGATGTTCCCCTCCAGCTCGCTTGAAACCGTGATCGTGAAACTCCCAGTATAGGTACTGAGCGGGTCGAAGAAAATCGTGTAGGTCCCCGTCGTCGGCAATTCCACGAGATCCACGCTACTGCCGTTCATCTCGCTGGAAGAGATGGTCGCCCCTGAATCAGCCGTAAATTGGTACGCTGTCATCGATGTCAAGACCTGTGTCTGTGAGGAGAGTGGCCGATTGCCCATGGTCGCATAATAGTTCCTGACTGCAGTAGGCTGTCTGGCAATCAATCCGCCATCCGGCCCATAGACCGACACCTGGAACTGTGTGAGCGTGACACCGCTGAAACCAAGATTGATTCGTTGGCCAGCCGTACCTGGAAAGGTCATTACACCCTTCTTGTTCGGAGTGGCAATCTTTACCGTAACCGGCTCCCCTCCGACAGTGATGCGACCGTTGTATTCGATGTCTGCTGCCGCGACGCCTGGCGGTGGGGCGGTATCTCCGGCGTAACTTCTGTCAGTGGCAGTACTGGAAATGATTCCTGTTGACCCAAGCACAAGCGTTACTGTTGCCACTCCTACCCGGCACTTCACCCACGGCCATAGGCTGTACATAATCACTCCTCCTAATTATAAAAACCGCCGGCTCTTGGTGGTTGCCACCTCGTTTGAGTTTGCCTTGCGACGCTCGATTGACGCGCGGACTCTACCCTTTTTTATGTCTGTGGCGCAATCCCCCTAGGCATCATTTAGCCGATTATCTGTATGATCCCCCCAACTGGGGGATTAGGCGATCCAAAGCCCACTTGCCCCTTGATATGAGGAAATATGCGGGGTTATCCAAGCAAACAAGAGGGCTAGACGTGCCGGCGGCAAAAAAAAGAGGGTGGAGAGTTGCCTCCCCACCCTGTCTTACAGCTCACCGAAAGCTTCTCAGAGACTACTCGGCCTTACAGAAGCTCCGTTCATAGTTGATGATCGTCCAGGCTTCTTCCTCCGTGATCGCGGCGGGGATCAAGGAAACCATGCCCGTTCCGGCGCTGCCGTTCTTAATAACCCAGAAAAGCTCGCCGTCCTTCCGTTTCTTGTGGAACTTGCAATTGGTGAAATCCCGCGGGCTTGGGTTCAGGATCTTCCCGGCTTCGCCCTGGCCGTCCCCGGCCTTGCCATGACAATTGAAGCAGGTGCCCTTTCCTTCGTATAACGCCTTACCCTTGGCGATACTCTCCGGGCTGGAAGCGACCGGATTCTTCAGAGCTTTTGCGTCCGCTGCTTGATCGGGCGGAACACGAGGCTTCAAAGGATCTTTTTCCTCAGCCCCAACTACTGCGACCGAGAGAAAGACAACTGCTGCAGTGACTCCTAAAAGCTTGGACAGATACCCCATCACACATCCTCCTTTGTATTGAACACACTGAGCCTGAATGACACTCCAGGCCGCCGACTTGTCTTCATGATTTTCAAGAGCCAAGTAAAACGCACGAACTATACCAACGCCTCTGAATTCCTGTCAAGAAAACATCCCTGCCTCCATCACTCATCTCGTCTTCTTGCTACATGAATAAATGGAGATCAAACCTCATGCCAACACCGACGCAAAAAGACGCAAGAAAATGTCGGCATTTATATTGCCAACGATACAATCTAAAAATCAAAGGACCAACGAGGCGGCGCTTGATCGGATTAGCAGCGGAAGGTAGGGGCGAGCAGATTGACCGAATGTGATGGGAGGGGCGTGGTCCTATCGTTTCAACACAATGTCCCGGGCAACTTTTCCACTTGGTCCGAAGGGCTTTTGAGGTTTGCCGTTTAACTCGGCCTTCACTCCTCCGGCGTTTCCAAGGGTTAAGATGAATTGGTCCTGTCCTTTCCAATGGGCTTTTTCGCCTGGTCGTAGCAACGACTCCTGAGGACTCCCGTTATCGATCTGCACGACGACCCAGCTCAATTCTGTCGCTTCCAAGTCCAGTACCAGCTGACCGTCCCCAAAACGCTCCGTTGCGTTCAGACCGATACCGGCTAACGGGCCATCACTGCCGGGAGAGGCCGGCGTCGCTGTAGAAACCGTTTCCGGCTCTGATCGAGAGGCTGTGCCAACAGGGGTACCAGATTCCTGTCTCGGTGAGGCCTCGGTCGGCCTTGCCGATCCAGCGGGTGTTTCGGTCGGCTTCGGAACCTCTGCCGTACGTTCAGGATCTCGGGCCGCCGAGGCTGGAACCTCTTTCGTCGCTTGTGTCGCGCGTTTCGTCGCAGGCCCTTGTTCATGAGTCCCACGCCGAAAGACTGACGATTGCTCTCGACTGAGAAGAAAGATCAGCGTCAGTACGGCGAGACTGATGGCAATCGTCACCGCTTTTCGATTGGACTGACGCTTGCGGTCTTCTTCAATCTGTCGCACCTTGAGTCGTTCACGCTCGTCCTGTTTCTCGTAAAAGGAGCCCGCCGATTGGATAAAGCGGTGAATCGCATCTTCCTCATCCAAACCCAGCGATCGGGCATAGGAACGTACAAACCCCTTGGCGAAGACTTGGTCGGGTAACTTGGCAAAATTACCATCCTCGAGCGCCTTAACGAAATCCGTGCGAATGCGGGTTTTCGACGCCACCTCATCAACGGTCAACCCTTTGGTCTCTCGGACTTGCCTGAAGAATTCGCCGACCGACTCCATAAGTCTCCTACTTCAATCGCGCCAAGAGTTCCGCTGCCGCTCCCGCCAGCTCTCCACCTTTATCCAAGGTAGCCACCTTCTTCAACGTTTCCCGCGCTCTGTTCGTATAACCCAATTTATAATACACCCGACCAAGCTCAAGATGAGTCATTGCGGGCGGAACACTTGGAGGGCTTGCCGACGCCGCATCTTCCAGCGCCTCCATGGAACCGTGAAGATCGCCCTGGTGTGCCAGTGCGCGACCGAGATGATATCGAGCCAAGTCCGGCGTCGGATAGAGGGGATTCGCCAGGGCCTGCCGATAGGACTGGATCGCCTCGTCCCACCGATCCTGATTGGCTAGAACTTGCCCCAAATACGTATGCGCTTCAGAATAGGTTTCATCGATTTTGATCGCCGCGCGGAATTGCTCTTCTGCACTGGACAACTTGCCCTGCAGCGCATACACATGTCCCAGTGCGTATCGTGCCTCCTTATTGGCCGGATTCAACTGGACTGACTTCTGGAATGAGACAAAAGCCTTTTGGCGATCTCCAGGGAGACTGGCGACACCCTCCTGATAATGCCCTTGCGATTTTTGCAGCACTTCCTTGTCGTTCGCACAGCCTCCCAACATACTTATGAGTCCTAAACACACCAGGAGACGCTGGTCTCGCCGCCGATGGAACCATTGATCGCGACTGGTCATTGAACATCCTCAAAGTGCGTGAGTCGTTTAAACTCGGCGAACCGAGCCTGAATCTCTTTGTAATCCAGGATGCGCAATCGGTCAAGACTAAAGGATTCTACGGTAAATGACGCCATCACGCTCCCAAAAATGATGGCCTGTCTCATGGCCTCCGGAGACCGGTTACCTGTCGCCGCCAAGTAGCCCAGAAATCCCCCGGCGAAAGTATCTCCGGCACCGGTCGGATCGCGGACGTCTTCGAGCGGAAAAGCCGGTGCGCCGAAAATCTGCTTTTCGTTGAACATGAGCACGCCATACTCGCCCCGCTTGACGATGAGATGCTTGGGTCCTCGTGAAAGCACGAGTTTCGCCACCTTCACCAGATTAGAATCTTGTCCGAGTGCGCGCGCCTCGCCGTCGTTGATGATCAGAATATCCACCTTCTCCAACACCTTCCAAAGCGCCTCGCGCTGGCCGTTGATCCAGAAATTCATCGTGTCACAGGCTACCAATGCTGGCCGTTCCACCTTGTACAGGACATCGAGCTGAAGCTCCGGATGGATGTTGCCCAGGAACAGCACGTCCGGGGCACGATAGGCTTCCGGGATCTGAGGGCGAAAGGTTTCGAACACATTGAGCTGCGTATCCAAGGTATGGGCTTCGTTTAACTGGTGCGTGTATTCCCCCTTCCAGCGAAAGGTCGCTCCTGGGCGGCGTTCCAGACCGGTAAGATCAATCCCACGGCTTTTGAGAAACGCGATATGCTGGTGGGGGAAATCCTCTCCAACCACGGCAATGAGTGCGACTGACGTGAAGAAGCTGGCCGCCGTTGAGAAATACGTGGCCGACCCTCCAAGAATCTCGGTTCCTTCGCCGAAAGGAGTTTTGACCGTATCGAGTGCAACCGATCCCACGACCAACAGTTTCCCCATGACTAATGGACTCCTTTCTTCAGTGCCAGCGCACGGTCAATCAGCACGGCGAGCTTCTTCCGAACCGCTGTAGGGATTCGGTTCGGCACCGTCAGAATGGCATTGTCCAACGCCCGATGGCAGGGGCAGTCTCTCGGATCGACGAAGGACGGCACCACCAGGCGGAGTATCTGTTTGGCTAGAGCCACGTTCCGATGAAGCGTCCCCAATACCGCTTCCACCGTGACCGCCTCTTCCGTTTCATGCCAGCAATCGTAATCGGTCACCAGCGCCAAGGTCGCGTAACAGAGCTCCGCCTCACGCGCCAGCTTTGCTTCCGGCATGTTGGTCATGCCGATCACATCGACGCCCCATTGCCGGTAGAGTCGTGATTCCGCTTTCGTCGAAAACTGCGGCCCCTCCATGCAGAGGTAGGTCCCGCTGCGATGCAATTTGGCGCCGACCCTTTCTCCAGCCGCCAGAAGCGCCTGTCCGAGTTCGGCACAAATCGGCTCGCCGAAGGCGACATGCGCCACGACTCCGTTGTCAAAAAATGTCGAGACGCGCCGCTTTGTGAGGTCGATGAACTGGTCAGGGACAACGACGTCGCCCGGGTGAATCGATTCCTTCATGCTGCCGACCGCGCTGATCGAAATCACATGAGACACTCCCAGAGACTTGAGCGCAAAAATGTTCGCGCGGTAGTTGATCCCGCTCGGATTCAACCCATGCCCCCGCCCATGCCGCGAAAGAAATGCGACTCGAATTCCATCGAGCAAGCCCACGGTGATCGCATCGGAAGGAGCCCCGAAGGGTGTACGGACTCGGATGGACCGAGCGGAAGTGAGCCCTTCAATATCATACAGCCCGCTTCCCCCGATCACCCCGACGGTCACCCGCCCATCTTGTCTTTTTCTCTTCATGCAGATCCTTTCCTAAGAGACCGGCAGCAACGCCGCAGGCTGTTTCTGTTGTCCAAGATCCCCCACAAATTGGTCGATGAGTGTGATTACTCGTTCCGCCGTCCGCTCGTACGGCTCGCTGTCCTCGATCGACAGCCACACAACTCCCGCTTCACTTCGAAACCAAGTCATCTGCCGTTTCGCAAAACGTCTCGTGTCGCGCTTGAACCGACGCACCATTTCGGCGTAATCACACTCATTCGCCAAATGAGCTCCGATCTGGCGATAGCCGAGACCTTTCATCGAACCGAGCTCGCGCCCGTATCCCCGGCCAAGCAATAATCGAGTCTCTTCTACCATCCCATGAGTCAGCTGCCAATCGATTCGTTCTTCAATCCTTCGATACAGGGTCTCTTTCCTTCGCTCAAGGCCTATCAGAAGAGCGGAAAACGGAGTCTCGTGAAACCCGTGTTCGGCTTGCATGGTCGACAGTGGACGCCCGGATAGCCGAAAGACTTCTAACGCCCGCATGACCTTGGATTCATCATTCGGATGTAACCGTGCTGCCGTTTCAGGATCAACGCGCATCAGCTCGGCGTAGAGACCAGTTCGCCCCCACTCGTCTCTCGATTTCGTGAGGTCTGCCCTCACGTGGGGATCGGCCTGGGGCGCTGGACACAACCCTCTCAGCAAGGTTCGGATATACAACCCCGTTCCCCCCACCACGAAAGGCAACCGGCCTTCACTGTATAAGCGTTCGATTTCCCCCACCGCGACCCGCCGATACCAACCCGCATTAAACGTTTCGCTGGGGTCGACCAAGTCGATGAGTCGGTGCGGCACCGCCTGACGCTCCTCGGTGGTTGGCTTATCCGTTCCAATGTCCATCCCGCGATACACTTGACGGGAATCCGCCGCCAGCACCTCCGTCTCAAAGTATTTGGCCACGTGTATTGCAATCCCACTCTTACCGACGGCCGTCGGACCGAGCAGCGCGACGAGGGGACGGTAGTGGAGTAACTGATCTGATCGCATGTCACGCGAACGCCGCCGAGCCGATACTCTGCCTATCTGCCGAGACCACATCTCTCCATCGAATATCCATCGCCTCCACCTGAACCATCAGCTACCAGCCGACTCGTCCGAACATTTTCTCCAGGTCTGTGATGCCGAGTCGGAACGACGTTCTCCGCCCGTGCGGACAGGTTGTGATCTCCCCTTCGGTGCGCCATTCCTCAACCAGAGCTTTGATTTCATCCGGTTTCATCGATCTGCCGGCCCGAACCGCGCCATGACACGCCAACGATGCCAGGACCGACCGCACTCGTGCCTCCACACTAGACGCACTGTCCCACTGTGTAAGGTCCTCCAGGAGATCCTGCAAGAACGTGGTCGGATCGATCTTGCCCAGACCGACCGGAATCGCTCTGATCAAGACGGTTGAGGAGCCAAATGGTTCTATTTCCATCCCCAATTGCTGCAGATCATTTTGGTAACGTTGAAGCAAGGCCGCCTGAGGTGGCGACAGTTCCACCGGATCGGGAATCAACAGAGGCTGGGCCTGGATACCACGGGTCGTCCATGCTCGATACAGTCGTTCAAACAGGACCCGCTCGTGAGCCGTGTGTTGATCAATCACCGTCAAATCTCCCCCGACTTGAGCGATAAGGAATGTCCGATTGATCTGCCCCAGCGCAGTTACCTCAGCTGAAGGCACTTGAACATAGGGCTCCGCCGCGTCGCTCACCAACGGCAATTGAGTTTTAGAACCGGGCTGTAGGGTGGCCGATTCCGCTTCAACGGATTCAGCCGCGGGAAGAGTTGTCACGGGGGAATCCAAGGTCCGTTGCACGGAAGGTTCTATGAGCGGAGTCTTTCCAGGTTCATCCGCCTTCCCACCACTCAAGGCTTGGCGCACCGCACGCCGTACGAGTTGGTGGATCAGCTCATTGTCCGAAAATCTCACTTCCCGCTTGGTCGGATGGACATTGACATCGAGGCGGTCCGGATCAATTTCCAGAAACAACACGAATCGCGGTTGGCTCCCCTTGGCGAGGAATGAACTATACCCTTCCCCAACGGCATGAGAGATTGCGGCGTTGCGCACAGGGCGACGGTTCACGAACAACTCTTGCGGTATGCGAGCGGATTTTGCATGAACCGCATCGACGATGTACCCCCTGACACAGGCTCCAGAGAGCGAGCCCTTGATCCGAAGACATTGGTCGAGAAAGGTGCGTCGATAGACCTGGGCGATCCGATCATCCTCCGACAGCGCAGACGGGTAATTGAAGATCTCCTCGCCATTGTGCGTCAAACGAAAATGGACTGACGGCCAGGCGAGCGATGTCTGCTGTACGACCCGGCTGACATGCAAGAACTCCGTGAGGGTCGACTTCAGGAACTTCTTCCGGGCCGGCTGATTGTGGAACAGCTCTGCAACCTCGATACGTGTTCCCGTGATCGGAGGAGCTTCGGCGATTCTCTCGACCGCTCCCCCGACGACTTCCAGCTCGGTCCCTACTTCGGCGAAACGAGTCGCCGTCATCAACCGAACATGGGCGACAGCGGCGATGCTCGGCAAGGCTTCGCCACGAAAACCCATCGTTCGGATAGACCAGAGATCCAGATCGGACCGGAGCTTGCTCGTGGCATGCCGCTGAAAAGCGCACGGGGCATCTTCCCGACTCATGCCCTCCCCGTCATCGCTCACCCGAATCAAGACAAGCCCTCCGTCCCTCACATCGATCGTGATGCACCGACTCCCCGCATCGAGACTGTTCTCGATGAGCTCTTTGACAACCGTCGCCGGACGTTCGACCACCTCTCCCGCTGCAATGCGGGCGATGACCTCTTCCGGAAGAGTACAGATCTTGCCACTGCCGTCGGCTCTCAGCACGGCACGATGCTCCTCATGAGCGAGAAGGCGGTGATGGGGCGGGGCGTCGCGCCAAGGCGACGATCATCGGATTTCGGCCAACTTATACCTTGCCAACTTCGATTCGTCCGATGAAGGGAACTCTTCAAGCACTCGCTTCAGATTCTTTCTCGACCTACCGAGATCGCCGGTCTCGGCCGTCGCCAGACCAAGCTTATACAGCGCCGCGGGGACCTTTTCGTTTCCTGGATATTCCGTCACGAGAGAGTCGAAGGTTTGGATGGCCCGCCCATAGTCTTTCAAGTTGTAATACGATTCTCCCAGCCAATATTGAGCGTTCGGAGTCAGAGACGTCCCGGGAAAATCCTTGATGAACCGTTGGAACCCTGCGACCGCAAGCTCGTATTTCCCGCTGAGATAATCATTATATGCCAGATTGAAAGCGGACGTCGGCGTGATCCCGGATACCGCCACCGTCGGCTCTACCGATTGAGTCTGTTTGACAGGCCTCGAAGCACGAGACTCTATCGACGAATCCGGCTTGGCGGATGCCTGACCGGCAGCCTCTTCCAGCTTTGCCAACCGGCTTTCAAGTTTTTGAAAGCGTGCCGTCAGGTCATCGAATCGCGGTTTCGCAGAATCCGCATCCTTGCTCCGCTCTACGGCATCCAATCGTCGCATCGCGGCATCCACCCGTTGGTGATCCTGGTCTTGCGTTCGCGAGACAGTCGAAAGCTGATGGCGCATTTCCAGAAAATCGGCATGCTTGGCACAGCCAACTAACAGGATTGTCGATGCCAACAATCCCCAGACTGCAGAACCGGACACGAGTGTACGGACACACATAGTGTTACCGCACCTCCTTGAGTTGAGCCAGTTTGTCCGAGGCTTTTCCTGCCTCAGCAGTTTTCGGGTAGAGGGTGACTACTTGCTTAAAGGCGGACGACGCTCGCTTCCTATCTTTTAGCGCCAAGTACGCATATCCTTTTCTTAAGATTGCAGCAGGCACCTTTTCGCTGCCGGGATAGTCGATCTCCACTTTATCGTAGGCATCGATCGCTCTCTGGAACTCTTTCTTACCGAAGTGCGACTCCCCCAACCAAAAGCGAGCATTCGGCGCGAGGGTAGAGTTTGGATAGTCATCCAGAAATCCGGCAAATCCCTGCCGAGCGCCTTCCAAATCCCCGTCTCGAAACAAGCCTAACACCTGCTCATAGCGAACCCGATCAGGCGGATCGGCACTGGCCTGAACCGGTTCAAATTTCGGTGATTCTTGGGGAGGAACGATCGTTGTCGCGCCTCCCGTCGTCTCCGGCCCAACGGACAGCCTTGAGGCCTCCCCCCCATCCGGCATGGACTCATTCGACCCCACAGCAGACTGTTGCACCGGTTTGTGAACCTGTTGGAGAGGAGCGGACCTATTTGATACCTGCTCAAGACTTTTCGCCAAGGCATCGATTCGACTATCCTGCTCGTCAAGGCGAGCCGTAGCTTTTTTCCCGACCGCTTCAAGCGCCTTCGTGATGGACATCACGCTTCGGTTGACTTCCTCCGCATGGGTCACCCTTATTTTTGAATCGGCGTCGATTCTCGATGTGAGCTGCTTCGCGGTTTGCTCGTGCTCGCCCACGCGATCATTCAGACCGGTCAGCGCCTCCCGAAACCCCGTCAGCGCCTGATTGAACTGGGTGAACTTTTGGGAGCTCTGCTCGATCTTATTCTGGTGCTCCGTCAATTCCTTTTGGTGCCCTTCCAGCTTGACATCGACGCGTTTTGCCAACCCCTCGTTCGTGCGTTGGACGACGTCAATGACCTCTTTTTTCAACGTCTCCATGGCCTTCGAGAGCTCGTCCAGCCGAGCCGATACCTTCGCGTCCTGCGTCTCGAAGCTCTTCTGCATCCACAGATAACGCGTGCTGCTGTCGGATTCCAGCTTGGCTGCCAACTGTTCCAGTTTTTTTGTCTGCTGCTCCAACTGGGCTGACCGATGCTTAAAATCTTCCTGTTTGCTCTGGAGCTCTCGTGCCTGGTGCAGAGCCTTGTCGAGCTCCCCTCGCAGCTGCGGCAATTCATGTTCGCGTAAGGTCGAAATTTCCTGGTTCTGCCTGGCCCTGGTCTGAGACAGCTGTTGCTGAAGATCTTTTTCGGCTTTTTTCAGATCGGACTGCTGCGCGACACACCCCGGCAAAAGGAGACCGCCCACAGCTAGGCCGAGAAGCATCCCATATCTTGTTCGTAGTTGAGGCGTCATGTCCTGAGCTCCGAACGACCACCGACAATCGGGGCTCGTTCAGGCGAACGGCTCTGCCATCGCATTACTTCCCTGTCTTGACAACGAGATGTCCACGGCGATTCTGCGAGTAGCAAGATTCCGTATGTTCCGTGCAGAACGGCCGTTCTTTGCCGTAGGAAACGACCGACAAATGAGTGGGGACCACCCCCAGTTCAACGAGATAATTCCGAACAGCCTTCGCGCGCTTTTCACCCAGCACCAAATTATAGGCTGAGGTGCCCCGCTCGTCACAATGTCCTTCGATTTTCAGCTGTGCGTACGGATTCGATCTGGCCCATTCCGCATTGCCGGAAAGGGCATGGCGTCCCTCATCGGTGATCGAAAAGCTATCGTACGCGAAAAAGACATCCCGAAGTCCAGCCGCCACGGACGCCACCTGCTCCGCACGAATTTCAGCCAACTGGCGAGCGGCCGCGCCGGAATCTGCTTTTGCGATCACCCCGTTAGAGCGGCCGGCACCGCCTTGACTACCTCCATTGCCGCCATTTCCCGCTAACCGCTCTTCGGAAGGATTGCGATCCAACCCTCGTAGGCTATTCGCATCCTCACGCCCAGAGAACGACGTATCGGGAAAACTTGAACTGGTTCCTTCTTTGGCCCCCCCCTTAGCCATCTCTCCTCTGGCCATCTCTTCCTGCAAAGCCTGGGTATCTCCTCCTGATCGGACCGCCTTCTTCGAGCAGGCTGGAATTCCCAGCACGATGATACCAAGAATCAACGGCAAGCAGCTGGCTGGCGACGTTTTCATTAGCTTCCTTTCCTCCTATGAAATATCGTCCTTTTTCTTACAGCGAAGGACGATTGCCGTCAATGCCTTCCTGGATATTTACGATGCCGGAGACCAGGACGGTGCGCTATTGTGAGTTCCGATAAATGTAATGCGCTCGAGATCTTTACCGTCCGCATTGATCATGTAGATCTGACTCTTCCCGTCCACCGTCGAGCTGAAGACTAGATGCCGACCATCCGGAGACCAGGACGGAGAATCATCCACTCCCAGTCCTGTGGTTAATTGAAGATGTTTCTGGCCATCGGGGGTGATCACACACAGTTTGTACTCTTTCTTGGAAGTCCTGCACACGTAGGCGATCCAATTTCCTCGAGGAGACCAGGCCGGCGCCGCGTTGTAGTCTCCATCGAACGTCAAGCGACGCACGTTGGATCCATCCGCGCTCATAAGGAAAATTTGTGGTCCGCCGCCTCGATCGGACGTAAATGCAATCTCGCGCCCCGAGGGAGACCACGAGGGAGATAAGTCCCCGGCCGCATTCGTGGTGAGTCTCTGAACGGCTTTCGTACGGGTATCCAAACGATATAACTCGGCGTTTCCTTCATGGCTTGAGGCGTAGGCCAGCGCATTCCCATCGGGAGAGAAAACCGGAGTGATGTTCAACCCTCCTTGCGCGACGAGTGTCCACCGTTTTCCTGTGGCAAGCTCGATCATGTCGATATCCTGCGTGTTCCGATTACGGTACGTCGTGAAAACTAAAAACCGTCGGTCCGGCGACCAACGAGGCATCAGGTTCAAGAACCCGTCGGCAGTCAACTGACGAGGCTCGTATCCATCGTAATCCATCACGAATAACTCGCGAGCCGTTCCCAGCTCCGAGACATAGGCGATCTTCGTCCGGGCGATTCCCGGTTCTCCCGTATAGCGAAAGACCAACTCATCGGCAAAACGATGGGCCATGAGGCGGACCACCGATGTCGAGCCGACATATCGCTTCCCTCCCACGACTTCGTTGCTGCCCGTATCATACACGTACCCATCCATACTGAGATCGGCGTCCTTGCTACCATTCTTGATTCCCGCCTTACCCCAGACAATGACTGATACCCCGTTCTCGGCGGCTTGTTTGAAAGAAGCATCAGGCTCTGCCCCGAGCTGAGCGACCTTGACGCCAAGACTCGGCAAATCGACAAGTGCGAAGACCTGCGAGCGTCGCACATCCGCCTTGAGTACTTCTTCGATACGCGTACCCAGCTTCACACGTCCCTCGGGTGATTCCAATCCACCCACGTTTTCAATCGCGACGATCCCTAGTGGAATCTTCTGAAAATCCGGTCTAGTTGCTTCAAGAAAGACGTCGGCGGCACCGGATTCAATGATCCAAGCGACGCCGATGGACACACACAGAATCACAAACACCACAGCTCGGAAGGTCATGGTTTATCCTTGCGGCTCTCCGACCGTAAAAGTGAAGTGGGCGTCCAAATACGGATCACCGATATCAGATGGAAACATAGGCAATGGGTTTGCACTGAGAACCGCTCGTTTCCCGGCTAGATCATAGTACTCGTTTCCTGAGGATTGCTCGATCATCACACCGGTGACCGAGCCGTTCTTATGAAGTCTGAACTGTACGATAACGACGTAGGCTTGGCCGGTCAGATCCATCGGCGGAGCATTCCAGGAATTACTGATTCGCTGCCGCACAAGCGCAAGGTACGCGCTGGATCCCTGAGTCATCCCTGAAACCTTCAATGTGGTATCGACGGCCTTGACGTTCTGGACCTTTGCTTCGACTTGAGGGGCAGGTTTTGACGATATTTCCACCGGGGGCGCTGCTTTGGGCACCTCAAGTTTTTTGATTTTCTTCAGTTCCTCATCCAGTTCCTTCGCCACATCTTCGGTCAGAGAGGAGGGCTGAGCGGAGGCAACCAGCCTCTTGGGGGGTGTTTCCTTGGTTTCCGTGAGGACTGGTACATCGGGCAGCTTGATCACCGGCGATTTCCTTGGCCTGTCCTCCGGACTGATGTCGCCGCGCTTCGGGGCATCCGGAGGCAACTCAATATCTTTCATGATATCGCGCATGAGATCATTCGACGATTTTGCTGGAGCGACCGGAGGAGGAGGGGGTGCGGCCGTCACGGGAGGAGGAGACACAGGCGCCATTTTCACGGGAGGAACCGATTTGGGTTTATCAACAGGTTTAGGGTGCTCGATGGGCTTGGGTTGCTCGATGGCTTTGGCGACGGCTCTGGATTGCTCGTTAGGTTTAGTCTGTCGTACCGGCTTAGGTGGTTCAACCTCTTTTTTACTCGTCTGACTTTTCGGCGGTTCAACAGCCTTCTCAGGAAGCGTCGGCAGACTTGCGAGGGAAATCTCAATGGACGCCAGGGGTCGTTCGCCATGTCGTGGCAGGCGAACCCAGCCCACCATCGCCAGCATGCCGACATGCAGCACCAGAGAGACGACGACGGCAAAACCTAAGCGGCGAGTCAGCGTCGCCTGCCATTCATCATCCGAGACCATGCCGGCCGATGCCCAAGCCTGCACTGTGGACCTTATCCTACTGGTTGGGTTGGGATGGCGTATCCTCACTGACGCGTTCAGGTCCGGTGGGATCAGTCACCATACCGAGTTTTTCGATGCCTGCCTTTTTGACTCCATCCATCACCTGAACCACAATTCCATATGGCACGTCGCGGTCGGCGCGTAAATACAATGAGACATCGGCATGCTCTTCCTTCATCACGCGCAGCCTTCGCTCCAGCTGAGCCACGCTTACCTGATCTTTGTCGAGATACAGACGTTGATCCTTTTCGATCGTCAACACCGCCCGAATCTCGGGCTTGATCGTGTTCGACGCTGAAGCCGGCAACGTGATGTCCATGCCTCGATAGAGCATCGGTGCCGTGACCATAAAAATCACCAGGAGCACCAGCACAACGTCCACGAGCGGAATCACGTTGATCTCCGCTAAAAATCGACGCTGCCTCGTCTCAAAGATCATCCCTTCACTCCAACGGGAACCGGAGCGATAGGTCTCGTTTGGGCTGGAATCAAAGCGAGGAGCTCCACCACGACCGAATCCATGTGCATTGCGGCGCGTCTGATACGTACGAGAAAATAATTATAGGCGACCACGGCAGGAATCGCGGCAAACAATCCGGCTGCGGTCGCGATCAAGGCTTCGGAGACGCCGGGAGCCACAGCCGCAATGCTGGCTGTGCCTTGTGTGCCGATTTCCCGGAATGAGTCGATAATACCCATCACCGTTCCCAAGAGGCCCACGAACGGACAGATATTTCCGGTCGTCGCAAGAAACGGGAGAAACGATTCCAGCTTGGCGATCTGACCTTGAGCAAGATGGGCCGCCGTCCGCTCCATCACATGTCGATCATACGCGACGGAACCGTTTTCATTCACCTCGGTGGGAATGTAGCCGATCCGTTGAATCACGGCATGAAAAATCTTCGCGCAGGGACTCCCAATCGTCTGCTGCGCATGCCGAGTGACTTCCTCCACATCTCTGGCCCGCAGCAACAGGGTCATGAAATGACGATCTTTTGCATCAGCGGTGCGAAATACGGCCAATTTGTAGAAGATGATGGCCCATGACGTGATCGAAAAGCAGACCAGGAGCAAGAGAACCACCTTGGACACGATCCCGAGCGACAGAACGACTCCTAGTGGGCCGGTTTGAAACATACGAGTCTTTACTCTCCCTCCTCAGCGCGCATAATTTCTTGGCAAAGTGGAGTGTACCAAACTCTGAAGATAATGGCGGGGCCGACGGGATTTGAACCCGCGACCTCCAGATTGACAATCTGGCGTCCTAACCAGGCTGAACGACGGCCCCGCAAAACCTATCACTGGCAGAACAGCAGCACGATAAGACGAAATCGTTGGTCGCCGATCAATTCCCGCGTGTAGGAACAGGCTCTCCGCCCGGCAAGCTCACTTCCTGTCTCTGCGTACCAAATATCTCCGAGTGGTAGGCGGAACAGGGATTGAACCTGTGACCTCTGCCTTGTAAGGGCAGCGCTCTCCCAACTGAGCTATCCGCCCGATTTTCTTAGCAACCTCTGCGGAGCCTATCAAGTCCGTGCTTCCTTGTCAACGTGTTTGCGCGCTGTCGTCCGGTTCCACAATATCCCAGTTCCTAACTATGGACGCTATGGCTGCTTCATCGAATTTTCCACACGGGTCCGCCGCCGGCCGGGCTGCCGTGGGAAATATCGGCGATGGATTTGTTTCAGTCGGCTGCTTTCCACATGCGTATAGATTTGAGTCGTCGCGATATCTGCATGCCCCAACATGGATTGAACGACTCGTAGATCGGCCCCGCCTTCCAGCAGATGCGTGGCAAAAGAATGCCGCAACATGTGCGGCGAGATCGGCTTGGAAATACCGGCACGTCGTGCTCGGTGCAGCAGCAGCTTCCAAAATCCCTGTCTGGTGAGTCCTCGTCCTCGCCGGCTGATGAACAGGACGCGGGATGATCGCTGTTTGAGTAGAGTCGGTCTTACACGTTCCAAGTAATCCACCAACATCTTGCCCGCAGTCTGTCCGATCGGGACGATTCGCTCCTTGGCACCTTTTCCCACAACTCGTACACAGCCCAGATTCACGTCGATCTGCGACAGGGTAAGCCCGACAAGCTCCGACACTCGAAGACCAGCCGCATACAGCAATTCCAGCATCACACGGTCGCGTTGATCCTCGGCGCGATCGCGAGCCGGTAGTTCCAGCAACGCCGTCACTTCTTGATGCGTCAGCGTCTTCGGAAATCGGACCGGTCGACGAACCGCCGTCATGTCACGGAGCGGGCTCGTCTCCAGGAGGTTTTCTCGAACCAGAAAGCGATACCACCCTCGCATCGCCGAGACTAGGCGGGCAATCGATGAGGCCGCGAGGGCCTCCTGCTTGAGCGATGCGAGAAAGGATCGTATCGTGTGCGGTGGAACGGAGTCTCCTATACTGAGCTGATGCTTCCTCAAGTATCGCTGCAACCTAAAAAGGTCGCGCCGATAGGACTCGATCGTATTGGTCGCCAGCCCGCCTTCAATCCGCAGCTCGCTGAGATACCGTTCGAGAAGCGGGTCCAGCAATGCTACCGTTGGTTCAGCCATGGCCGTCGGATGAGGAACTATAGCGAACTCCCGTTATCCGTACAATGACACCGGCATAGTTCTCCTTGACAGGTTGCATCCTTTCCGATAGTAGTCTGCCTACGGCCTACCACCGGCCGGACGTAATGCTCGCCCACGCTCATAACCCTTCCTCCATCTCCCCATGGTCGCCGCTGATGGTCGCCATCGCTCTTGCACTGATGCTCGGTGCCGGCCTCATGCCGACTCAATCGGAGCAGGCAGAAGCGGCAGAACCCGCGAAAGTCCTTCCTCCGAATCCGCCGGTCTTGAACCAGGCCAAACACCTGATCGAGAAGGGCGATCCGGAATCAGCCGTCACGATCCTGCGTCGATTCCTGACGACCACTCCCCCGCCTGAACACCTCGATGATACCTACCTGCTGCTGGGTGCCGCGCTCTACGGAATGAAGGACTATGGAGAGGCGCTCCGCTACCTGAACCAACTTCAGACAGAGTTTCCCGAATCCGACCTCGTGGACCGAGGCAAGCTCATGATGGCCCGCACCCATGCCGCTATGGGGAATATCGACCTCGCCTTGCCGTTGCTGGCGCAAGTACGGACAACGACACAGGACGACGCAACCAAACGTGAGGCACAGCAGCTGACGGCCGAGGCCTTCGCTCAAAAAAAGGATTATGTCCGGGCCATCCATACCTTGCTGGAGGGAATGGCCGGCAGCTCCGATGCACAGATGGCGGAGACACGGGAGCAGATTCGCCAATTCATCACGGAAAAGTTGGACAAAAAAGGGTTGACCCGGATGCGGGATGCTTATCCCCGTTCATATCCCGGCGACCTCGCGTCTCTTCGACTGATCGATTACTACATCGGGCGAAACGAAGACCACTTGGCAGAACGGGAGACCCGACATTTTCTCGCTGCGTTTCCCGCTCATCCCTCCGCCCCGAAGGCTAGCGAAACGCTGGAACTCATCAAGTCGAGGTTGAAGGCAAATCAGTATTTTATCGCGGCCATCCTTCCGTTGTCGGGACAATTGTCCAGCTTCGCCAACGACGTCCTGGAGGGAATTCAGTTGGCGGTGGAACGGGCTCGCGAGCAGCCAGGAACTCCATCCATTGGGTTGGTCGTGAAGGATCATGATGCCGACCGGCAGGGCTTTTTGGACGATCTCTCGGCGCTGCTCAATGACGACCGTCCGCTCGTCGTCATCGGGCCGATGCTGTCAAAAAACCTTCCCGTCATGGCCGAAATGGCGCAAAAGACCAGGATCCCGCTGATTACACCAACGGCCACACTTCCCAATGTCCGCCGGTTGGGCAGCTATCTTTTCAGCACGGCGTTGACGTATGCCATGCAGGCCGAGCGTATCGCGACTTATGCAGCGAAAGAACAGGGCTATCGACGGTTCTGCATTCTCCACCCCGACACGCTCTATGGGCGAGAACTTGCCCGACTCTTCGCACAGGAGGTGCGCCGGCTGGACGGTGAGATCATCTCCATCGAAATGTTCAAGGAAGGAGAAACAGATTTTGGCCCGCAGATCCAACGGCTCAAGGCAGAGGATCTGAAAAAGTATGGACTGGCGGTTCCGGTCGACGTGCCGCGACAGCCCGGCAAACCACTCGGCCGAAACGAAAAGCGTGTTCTTTATACTCCGGGGTTTGACGCGATCTTCATCCCCAGTCGTTCACACGAGATCGGTCTCCTCGCCGCACAGCTGGCGTTTCATGACATCAAAGTCCCGCTGCTGGGCACTAACGGTTGGAACTCTCAGGACTTTGCCCGCACCGCCGATCGGACAGTCGACGGCGCAACATTCGTGGATGGTTTTTTTGTCGACAGCCCGAATCCTGCCGTGCAGGAGTTCGTGCAGCGGTACCATAAGCGCTTTCAATCAGCCCCGTCGCTCTTCACCATGCAGGGCTATGATGCAGCCAGAGTCGTCATCGAAGGAATCCGCCAAGGGGCAACCTCCGGCGAAGCGCTTCACGACTTCCTCATGACCCAGCACAACTTGCCGACACTCGCCGGGCCTGCCGATTTCGGACCAGACGGCACCCTGCACCGACCGCTCTTTCTTCTGCAGGTGAAACAAGGTAAGTTTGTGCAATTGGATTGATCACTCATGAATTCTCTCTCACAGATCCTGCACACAATCTCGTATATGGGGCTTCCCTTGTTGTTCGCGATGGTGCTCCATGAATATGCGCATGGATGGATGGCGGAGAAATGCGGCGATTCGACCGCAAAGCGTGAAGGACGACTCACCATTAATCCACTGGCCCATATCGACCCGTTCGGCACCGTCATCTTACCGCTGATCTGTTTGATGTTGCCCGGGAGCTTTCTGTTTGGATGGGCCAAGCCGGTTCCGATTGATCCTCGGAATATGCATCAGCCTCGACGTGACATGGCGCTCACGGCGGCTGCCGGACCCGGGATGAATCTACTGCTCGCCGTCGCGAGTGCCTTGCTCTTGGCATTGCTCCTCACGTTCGAACCAACGTTGTCGCTCCGTAAGACTGCAGAAGCGGATGCTTCGTCAGACTTTTTTGCGGCCATGTTTCTGCGCCCGATCGCCATCATGGCGCTGTATTCCGTGATGATCAATGTGTTGCTTGCACTGTTCAACCTGCTTCCGATCCCACCGCTCGACGGCGGACGAATCCTGACGGCGGTGCTGCCGCCGAAACCAGCAATGGCCTTAGCGCGGTTGGAGCCTTATGGCATGCTCATCCTGGTGGGGCTCATCGTGTTCGACAAAGAACTGGGCGTTATCCATACGATCACCGGAACCTTCGCCAGGGGTCTGTCCGGTACGATCTTGTCGACCGCACTCAGCCTTCGCCCAGGAGTAGCAGAATGACCACAGCACGCAGACGAGTCCTCAGCGGCATGCAACCCAGCGGCCTCATGCATCTCGGAAACTACCTCGGTGCCTTAGAAAACTGGAAGACATTGCAAGAACAGTATGACTGCTACTTCTTCGTCGCCGATTGGCACGCGTTGTCGACGAATTATGCCGACACCAGCCGCATTCGTACGTTCGTGCGTGAGATGCTGATCGATTGGCTGGCCGGCGGCATCGATCCGGAACGATCCACCATCTTCATCCAATCTCGCATTCCTGAACATGCCATCCTCCACCTCCTGCTCGCGATGATGACTCCCATCTCGTGGCTCGAACGCAACCCGACCTATAAGGAGAAACAAGAAGAAATCAAAGAGAAAGATCTCACGACTTACGGGTTTCTCGGATACCCAGTCCTGCAGGCGTCCGACATCCTCTTATACAAACCCGATTTCGTTCCGGTGGGAAAGGATCAACTGCCGCATCTCGAGCTGACGAGAGAGCTCGCCAGGCGATTCAATGACATTTACAAAACAGCCGTATTCCCCGAGCCGAAGGAACATCTGACCAAGTTTCCCAAGGTGGTCGGTACCGACGGCAGAAAAATGAGCAAGAGTTACAATAATACGATCAACCTGTCGGACACCGAGCCGGTCGTCAGGCAAAAACTCAAAACCATGGTCACCGATCCGGCACGCGTCAGACGGACCGATCCGGGCAACCCCGATCTCTGTCCCGTCTACGAATTCCATAAGATCTATTCTCCACAGGCGATTCAGGACCAGGTCAATAAGGACTGCCGAACCGCCGCGATCGGCTGTATCGACTGCAAAAAACTCGTGGCGGACCGCATGGTGGAGCAGTTGATACCGATCTGGGACGCCCGCACGAAGCTGACTCAACATCCGGCTCGCGTTGAAGAAATCGTGGAGGCCGGCAGCAAACGAGCGGCTGCGGTCGCCGGTGCAACCCTACATGAAGTGAACGAGGCCATGAAAATCTGACCCAATTCCGCCTCCCGTGCCCCACCTGCAAGATTTGCGAATCCGCTAGAAGAACGACCTGGTCGGTGAAAAAATGCCCCGCAGGATAGCTATCAGCGAGGAGGGGCCGCTATGACGCACTGGACCGGCCAATTACGACTGGGGAACATCGCTCTGCTCGTGGGACTTGTCTCGCTCCCCGGCTGTGGGACCTGGTGGCATGGCGATCATCAGTCCGTCACGATCTTCACGACACCACTCGATGCACAGGTCGTGGTCGACGACCGCGTCCACTTGCTGGCACCAGGCACGGTCTCTCTCAACCGAAAAGAAGACCACCAAGCCGTTGTCACCAAAGATGGTTATGAACCAAAGACCATGACTCTGACGAGAACCTGGTCCTGGTGGATCCTTGGCGATATCTTCGGTTGTGCCATCATTTTCTCATCGGCCTGCATTGCCACCGACAAAGACGACGGTGGCTACTACACCTTCGACGACAAGGTCTACGTGACGTTGGAACAGAAGACCACCAAATTGCCTCCCTATCAGTAACCAGTCCACTTAAGTGGTCACCTGTATTTCTGCTTCCCTCAATGTTTGAGAAAGGTCTGTGCGTGTTTTTCATAGGTTCGGTGAGTCTGCGCGATTTCTTGACTTGTGGTATGGTGTTGCGACCGGCAGATGGGCATTCCGGTGGAGACGTATGATTCAGTCTTGGCAATACTGGTCAGCTCTGGTCTTCTGCCTGGTCATCACATCATCGGTTTTGTTGGCCGCCGATCCGCCCTGCGACAAGTATCCACCGGCCAAGCAATCACGCTGTACCGAGATCTGGAAAGACCTCAACCAGGAAGACGGGCCGGTTATCGCCCAGTTTGGGCTCGATCAACAAAAACGGCGCGATGAAGGGAAGATCGATGCCAAGCAACATCTCGCCGAGAACATGACCTTCATCAAACAATCGACTGAAAAGCGGATCGAACGACTCAACGAGCGCATGGCCAAGGAGTAGCCGCTACAGTTCCGCGCCTTTCTCTTTTTCAGGGGTTTCCCCGATTGATTCCAGCAAGTCACGCCCTACAAGAATCGGTGCCTTGAAATACACGGCCAGTGCAATGGAATCTGACGAACGGCTGTCAAACACCTTGACCTGGTCCTTGAATCTCACCGTCAATGCCCCATAGTATGTACCGCCCTTTAGCGTGATAACCGTCTGCGTCACCGTTCCACCGTATGCGTTCAAGATCGTGTGCATGAGGTCGTGCGTCATGGGCCGAGGCAGCTTTTCCCCGCTCAAGGCACTCTGAATCGATAGCGCCACTGTGAGGTCGACAAAAATCGGGATCGTCCGTCCTTCGGCCCGCAGTAGCACCACGGGGCCATGGTCCGACATACGGACCGTCACCTCGGCAATTTTCACGAGATCAGAATGAGAGCGGAAGGGTTCTTCGCCCTGGACGACAGAACAAACCGGCACCAACCAGAGCAGCGCAACGAGAGTCACCACCTTGCATAAAGCCATGGTCCCTCCCCATGCCGTCACACCCGGACAAACTGATTCGATTCCTTTTCCACACCAATTTCGGTGTCCATTCCATGACCGGTCACGACGGTCGTCGCCTCGTCGAGGGTATAGAGTCGTTCGCGAATAGACTCTTCAATGGCTTCGAAATCGCCGCCCCACAAGTCGGTCCGGCCGATACTTCCCCGGAAGAGCGTGTCTCCGGCCAACAGAAGTTTATCGTTCGGCACATGAAAGCTCATCGATCCAGGCGTGTGACCCGGAGTATGGAGCGCCACGATCGGCACCTGCCCCAACATCACCTTTTCGTCATCGGCAAGCCAATGGTCCGGAGGCAGGGCCGGCACATAGGAGACCCCAAAAACCCGACATTGGAGTTCGAGGTTTTCCCAAAGCTCGAGATCATCCTGGTGCAAGCAAATCGCCGCGCCGGTCGCTTTTTTGATCTCGCTGGAAGCCAGAAAGTGATCGAGATGGGCATGCGTATGAAGAATACGGCTGACGGTGAAACCCAGCCGCTCCACTTCCTGGAGGATTCGCTCCGGTGCGCCGCCCGGATCGATAACGACCGCCTGCTTCGTGATAGGATCGCCGATGATCGAGCAGTTGCAACCGAGGGGTGGAACCGAAAAGGTCTTCCGAATCAAGGCAGTCATGATATTGGCATGCTACCGTTCAACGAGCTAGAAGCGCAAGCTAGGGACGAGCTTCGACAGAACCATCCGTTCCAGCACACCTCGTCATGTCTCGGCGGTAAGGAATCTGTCTCTTACGACCCGATCATACCGGCCCTAGTCTCTACCTGAACAGATGAAGCAAGATACGTCCGAATACTACATGGACAAGTTGAGATGAACCGTAGATAATCCCACCACTTTCTTGGGAGGACTATCGCGTGCGCAACGAAACGTTCGCTGATCCATGGTCGCTCGGCATCTGGGCCGTACTGGTGGTGGTTACCGCCGGCTGCGTTCCGGACGATAATTCCGTTCGCATCGAGAACGAGGCCCTCAAGAAGCAAGTCGCCAAGCAAGAATCCCTCCTGAGCTCGTTATTGGACGGGAATAAAGTGATGCAGCAGCAGATCGATCTGCTCAATCAAGAACTCCGGGATGCGAAGAGCACCGTAGAAGCCACGAAGACGGAAGCCAAACAACAGACCGAGCAACTGGAATTGCAGCTGGCCGAGACCAAACGAATGATGGCAACACAGATGACGGAATCCCTCAAAGTCGAGGAGAAAGGCGCACAGTCTGACACGCTCCCTCGGCCTATGCCGACCGTTGCCAAGGTCGTCGAAGAGGCATTGGCACGCAACGGGTATCAGTTGAAGATCAGCGTCAAGACCGATCAACGTGCGGTTTATATCACTGAGCGTAAGATCTCCAACCCGACGTCGCTCGAAGTGACGGGCTCGCGGAATCAGTACCTTGTTTCCCTCCAAGCCCTTCCCGACAATCTGACGAAACTCGGCGTGAAAGCTGAATTCGAACGGGTCGCACAGGGGGGCCGCATCTTAAGCGTCAGCCGCGAAGAAATGAGCGAAATCGAGCACCGCCTCATCAACGAAATCAACAAGGCGCTCGCCAATCCAGCCAAGACATAAGTTCGTCACACAACGATCACAATCCCCCGTTTTCTTGGTCCGGTTGAGGCCTCGTGCTAGCATTTCCCTCCGATGACTTTGTCGACCAGCGTGCACGATCTCCGCACTTTGATCCGCTCTTCCCATCCTCTCGTCGTCATTGAAACGGTCGAGGAGGAGCGAGTCCTGGCCTTACTACAGTCGGTGACCGCACAGGAACGCATGCCGCTCTTCGAGTGGTCCGTCACCAGAGGGCTCACCCGCTCAGCCGAAGGCTCGACACTCAGTAGGATAACCGCGACCCCCTTGGCTGTCCTTCAACATCTTCATGGCCTGACGGTAGAAGCGGTGTTTTGGCTCAAGGATCTTGGGCCACATCTGCAAGATCTCGCTGTCTGCCGACAACTTCGGGAGGTTGCAGCCATCTACAGCCGATCACGAGCCACCTGCCTGTTGACCGGTCAGCCGATCACGCTGCCGTTGGACCTCGACAAGATTGCGGTGCGACTCGATTTGAAACTGCCGGATCGAGACGAGCTACGGTCGATGTTGCGCGGCTTGCTCCAATCGTTGGGACCTCGAACGACTACTCGTCCGCGGTCCGCGACTCTCGCGCAAAGCGTGCTCACTTCGATCAGCGACACCAAGACAGCTGAGAACGACCTCTCGGCTAAGGAGTCCGACGCCATCCTCCGTGCTCTCCAGGGCTTGACGCTTCATCAAGCGCGTCAGGTTGTGGCTGAATGCCTCGTCGAGGACGGGACGCTCTCTGCCGAGGATGTACAAACAATCTTGAAGCGCAAAGTGCAGGCGATCAAGGACGGCGGCCTTCTGGAATACTATCCCTTGGAGGATAATCGATTTGAGTTAGGAGGCTTCACCAATCTGAAGTCTTGGCTGGAGCGCGCCCAAGTCGGATTTACAGCCGAAGCCAAATCGCTCAATCTCACTCCGCCTCGCGGGATCATGTTGGTCGGCGTACCTGGCTGCGGCAAATCGCTCGCGGCGAAGGCTATCGCGCGGGAATGGAAACTCCCGCTCCTGAAACTCGATGCCGGCCGGTTATTCGATAAGTTCGTCGGCGAATCGGAAAGGAATTTTCGCAAGGCGATCGAGATGGCGGAATCCTTATCCCCGATCGTCCTCTGGATCGATGAAATCGAGAAAGCGATGGTCGCAGGTGGAGGAAGCGGCGAGGCTGATGCGGGGTTGAGTCGGCGACTCTTTGGCGCGTTCCTCACGTGGCTCCAGGAAAAACAGCAGGATGTTTTTGTGGTCGCCACGGCCAACGATCTGTCGTCGCTGCCCCCCGAACTCCTACGCAAAGGGCGGTTCGATGAGATTTTTTTCGTCGATCTGCCGGACGATGCAGAACGAGAAGCCATCTGGAAGATTCACCTCGGCCTGCGCAAGCAGGACAGCCAGAAGTTTGATCTCGGCAAGATCGTCAGCGCGAGCGACGGCTTCAGCGGGTCGGAAATCGAACAAGCAGTGGTAGCAGCCCTCTATCGAGCGCTGCACCAAAAAACCCTGCTGACGACCGATCTGCTCATCGAAGAATTAACCCACACAGTACCGCTCTCCGTCACCCGGCGTGAAGACATCGGTGCACTCCGACAGACAGCCGAAGGCCGATTTGTGAACGTGCGGTAACATCGATGTCATTCTTCCTGCTCATAGTTCCTCTTGCGATTGCGAGTCTCGTTGGCTGCACCAAGCCGGCGCAGAAACTGAACAGGGAGACTGTTGCTCCATCAATCTCAGCGGATAAGATGGAGTCTCGCGAACCATCAGCGCTGTCGCAGTCTTCTGCGACAGCGGCCATAGTGGATCCTTCAACTTCGTTCCAAACAGCTCTTCCCAGCCGATCGGCCATCGTTGATTCCGCAGCAAGGCTCGTCGGAGCACGGACCATCACAAGCCAGGGCAAACGTATTGCCTACGATTGTGCCGGGGTGACCCGCGCTATCTTCTTGGAGCACGGCATCGATTTGTATCGTGGAGGTTTTAATGATCCGAAGGGAAACGGCGTCCGGCTCATCCACAACCACGTACTCCAGCATGGAACACTTCATCGAGGATCGAACGTCAGTCCAGGCGATCTTGTATTTTTCGACAACACGTGGGATTTCAACGGAGACGGCAAGGTGAACGATCCTCTGACCCATGTGGGAGTCGTCGAACGGCTGGAACCAGACGGCACCGTGGTTTTCATCAGCCGCGTCGGCAAGGCGATCGCGCGTTATCACATGAACTTGGACCATCCGCATATCCATAAGACCGCCCAAGGCCTGGTGCTCAACGACTACATGCGGCGGAAACTTGCTACCGACCCCGACCACGCGGCCCGCCTGACCGGTGAGCTGTTTTCCTCCTACGGAAACCTTTTAGACCATCGGAAAAGCATTTTCTCGGGCGACTCAATTGCCTGGACTCAGAGCCGACAGCGAACTTCCGTCTCTCCATCCTCAGCCGTACATGAACGATGACGCTGGCTTCGGTCATCCCCATGGCAGTCCAACTCGACCGGAACACCTGGGATTTGACAGAGAAATCCAACATCACAATAGATTTCTGCCGCCACTACAGAACAAGCCCATGATGTCCGATAAGAAACATATCGTGGCGTTAACATTGCGGACGGGCGCTGAATCCCAATTCTTCCTTTGACCTGGTAATATTGTTTCTATGGCTATCTCATCGAGACAAACACATGTTCGAGAAACCAATCCGCTCCGTCGAACCCTCACGGATGTCCGGCATGGACTCTTAGGACTGCATAAAGCTCTGATTGTTGCTGAACAAGTGACGTATGAGCGGATTTATGGACGGGTTGATTCCACAGGCCAACTCTTACAGCTGGTGATGAATGATCCGTGGTTCACCTGGCTGCATCCGCTTTCCAATATGGTGGTCCGCATCGACGAATTGCTCGACGGGAACGACCAGCTGCTCGTCGACGATGTGGCACTACTGTTGACCGAAGTGCGGGCTCTGATTCGCCCCTCAGAACTCGGTGACGGATATGAACGGAGCTACTATGAGGCTCTGCAGCGCGCTCCCGACGTCGTCCTCGCGCACTGCGAAATGAAGAAGCTGCTGACGCTGCCATCGGTGTAGAACCTACGCTCGCTCTTCAACGTGCCACGAGTGGCGGCCCACAAGGACCGGCAACTCATAGTCGACAATCGCTCCTACTCCACTCCCGCGGAAAACCGGTGAATCAAACAGAGGTCGGCGACCGCCACACATTCGAGACCGAACGGGAGATACCCCGTGTAGCCGAGCAAGGGCATCTCGAACAGCTGGAATCGATGGACGAACGGAATGGCGTACTCCCAACGAGCAAGACTCTTCCAGTTCCAGAGTTCCCAAAAGAATCCACAGACCAGGGCTGCCAGCGCCGGCACCCATAAGTTTCGCCAATCGCCTTGCGCGAGTGATGACAGCACTGTCGGTCTCTCGGCTAGTGCCTGAATAGCGACAATCATCAGGAGTGGTCCAACCCAGACGAACGGAAAGAGATAGGCAGGCCAAAGTCCGATCCCGAGGAGTCCCAGACAGGACAGGATCAATAGCAACCAGCTCGTCGGCTTCAGATTCTTTGGGCGTATCGGTCTGCGGAGTTCCATACCCGCACCGGCGCCAGAATACGAGGTCAGCAGCTCAGCCGTGCTGAGGACGGCCGGCAGCACCGTAGAGAACGGGAGCGTGGCTCGCAAGAAGTATTCGAGCGACGACAGTTCGGCGACGCCGGCGTAATACCAGTTCTGCACGAAGCGATTCAGGTACTCGAAGATCCACCAGAATGCGGCGCTTAGGGGAAACAGCGACAGGAAGTAGCGAGGGCGGTGGAGCATCATGGATCGGCCGGTGCGGGTGAATGTGGCAGCGTTCACGGTCACGATGTAGCCGAGCCACAGCGGCGTGAAGGTATGTTCCTGAACAGCGGCCATCCAGGGGAAGCGGGTCCAAGCCAGCACCCACCAGAGGCATGTCCATCCGACTCCGAGCCAACCCCACCAGGGAAACGATGGGCGATAGTGCTGAGTTGGAGGGGATGACGGGCGAAGGTTTACGAGCACGATTCGGAGAAGAATCGGCCCAACTGCCAGAGCGATCAGGAGTGTCAGAGCAAGGAACACCGGCCAGGAGAACGGTTCGTGTTGGATGTAACTCGTGCGGGGAGGAAATTCGAGATAGCGGCCGATCGGCTCACCAGCCAGCAGCACGCCGAGCAGCGGGAGCCCAAGCACCAGCGCAAGGAAGAGGCAGATGATGCCCGCCCGAGTCATCCCTTGCGCCTTTACATTCGCCCTTCATCCAGTTCAATCACATCGGCCCAGGTCGTAACAGACGGCAGGGAACTGACGGCGACTCCACGCTTGTTGGCGATGTCTTGAAGGCGGCCTTGAAAGCGTTGACGAGCCGCATCATCCTTTGGACCAGAGACAAGCAGCCCTTGCGACCATTGCGCGATCTCCTGGTCGGACGGCTTGCTGCTGTTGGCCTTCACCCAAGCAAGCAGTTCCTCGTCCGTCCCACCGGCTAATACGCGCTGTTCAAAGGCCTTCGCATCGATGCCCAGGAAATCGACCAGATATTTATCGAACCCAACCGTGACGTAGTTGTAGTCCTGAATCTGCCCGGCATGGCGCAGACGAATCTTGTCGATAAAACGCCCGAGGTGAGCAATGCCGCCGAGTAAGACTTTTGGACTGCGAGGATAGGTTGGTTGTGACACGGTTTAGTTCTCCCTATGTGAAGATTCAACGCAAGATACAAGTAGGGAACCGTTAAAGTTTAGAGTAGCTGAAGAAAGAAAGGCAACCTGGTCCGGCTGTCAAGTTTTTCTCGTCACGGCCGATACATCAGTAGCAGTGAGGGTGATATGCAGCTCCGGTGCAGCCTCAGAATCCATGTACGATATCCAGCCAGCGTGCAGACCGATGACAGCGCAGCAGAAGGCATACTCTTCGATCTCTCCGCGACAGGCTGCAGAATGCAAAGCAACGTGGCACTGACTCCTGGAAGCTACCTCGCGCTGCACTTCGAGGTTCCTGAAACAGAATCTGCTCTTGCTGTGGAAGTCTCAATTGTGCGCTGGCACAAAGCCAACCAGTTCGGCATTGAGTTTCTTCGGTACGCACAGGGTGATCGTGACAGGATCGCGGATCTCGTCGAAGGTTCCGACGTCCCTGCCATTTCTAATCACGCTGAGCATGAAGACCTTACACTCAGAGCTGTCGCCGCATAAGCCGTCTCTCCCCCCTATCGCGGTCGTTCGCCAGCTCCATCTCACCTCATTTTTGCAACTCGATCCAGCAAGGCTGAGCAGACTTTTGGGAGCTTCGTAGATTGGGACCGTAACGGCAGTTCGGACTGTTCTAGGGAAGGCCTGATTTATTCCCAGCTCGTGATGGACTAAAGGGAGTGCCTCACCCATGTGGGGGCATGCCGTGCATCAACCTAAAAACGGCAGTCAACGTGTCATGTCGGGGCAGTTTTTGAGATCAACAGGGTCGGAGGACCCGCTGTCGTACGCATGAATGTGGCGAATGCACGGGTGAGCATCGCACGCAGGCGGTCGGCATCGGTCCACTGCTCCGCAGTCGCTTTGAGGGTCCGCAGAAAGCCCGCCAAGTTCGACAGCACAGCTTGGATGGCCGAGCGCTTCGCGTGCAGGCTGGTGATGGTCAGGCGCGTGTGTCCCGCGTGGTGAGTTTGCGTGGCGACGCCACGCAGCAACAGCGGCCGGCTGGAGATCGCCTCGAAGTGCTTGTGTGGCTGGGCGAGCTGCACGAACAACGTCCACCAGTTGTAGATCAACGCCACCATCCGTGCCATGAGCCGGCAGCGCGCCAGATCCTGCGTGGTGAAGCCGCCCCTGTGCTAGGCTCGAAAAAGTGGACGCCTTCAACCTACAATGAGAGGTCTGGAGGTGTGAGATGGAACAGGTGCCGCGACAGCAGTATACAAAGGAATTCAGGGAGCAGGCAGTGCGGCTGGTCCTGGAACAGCCGTTGACGATTCCGGAGGCCGCCAGACGCCTGAGCATGTCGGGCAGGACGCTCGAGGGCTGGGTGTGTCGAGCTCGGCAGGGCCAGCTCGCGACGCTGGGCGAGAGCCGACGGCCCGTGACGGAGCTGGAGGCCGAGGTGTCTCGGCTCAAGCGCGATCTCGCTGAAGCGCGGATGGAGCGGGACATCCTAAAAAAGCTGTCAGCGGTCATGCAATAATCCCCAGATGTGGTCAATGAATTCTCCCCACCCTCTCACCGAAGGAGGGATGTGATGGAACTTGACGATAGCAAGGAGACAACGATCATACCGTCCCAGGTAGACCACACTCGGGAGGTATGTATGGTGGATCAAGAGCGGTGGGCGGAGATTCGACGGTTGCGTCATGAAGAGCGGGATCCATTTCAGGGATTGCGCGGCGGTTGGACCTGGATCGGAAGACCGTGCGGCGCAGTCTGCAGCAGACGACGTGGCAACCCTATCGCCGAGCGGCGATGACGGAGACGCTGCTGACCGCCCATGCCGACTTTGTGCGGACCCGTGCGTCGCAGGTTAATTATTCGGCGCGGATTCTCTATCAGGAACTGCGAGCGAGCCACGAGTACATCGGCAGTTATGAGACGGTGAAGCGAGGGGTGGCGCCGCTGCGTGAGGGTCAGCTGCAGGCGGAGCGGGCCCTCCTCCGCTTTGAGACACCGCCGGGCCAGCAGAGTCAGATTGATTGGGGCCAAGCCACCGTGCCCTTCCGCGCCGGCCCGACGGTGGTGCACGTGTTCGTGTTGACGTTGGGGTTCAGCCGACGTGGGTTCTATTACGCCTGTGCCGATGAGCGGCTGGCGCAGTTTCTCGAGGCCCATGAACGGGCTTTTGCGCATTTCGGTGGCCACACGCGAGAGCATCTGTATGACCGACCGCGAACCGTCTGTTATGCGGATGAGACGGGGCGGCGGCTCTGGAATCCCACCTTCAAAGCCTTCGCCGACTATTGGGGCTTTGAGCCGCGCGTGTGTCGGCCCTATCGGGCCCAGACCAAGGTAAGGTCGAATCCGGCGTGAAATATCTGAAACGGAACTTTCTGCCGGGACGAACGTTTGTCGATCTGGTGGACTTTCAAACCCAACTTGACGAATGGACCGCGACAATTGCCGACCGCCGCATCCATGGCACGACGCATGAGGAGCCACTCGTCCGGTTTGCGCGAGAACGCAACCACCTGGTCCCGCTGGCGGACCAGCGCGCCTTCCAGCAGGAGGCGCGCGTCTCACGGATCGTGGCCGAGGACTATTTGGTCAGCCTGGCGACGAACCGCTACTCCGTGCCCTTCCGGCTCATTGGTCAGCGGGTTGAAGTGCAACGACGGGGGACACGGTCCACATCTTTCACCGTGACCAAGAGATCGCGACGCACCCGGTGCTCCCGGGCCAGCACCAATTCCGAATCCAGCCCGAGCACGGCCCTGGAGCCAGTGCGCGTCTCGCCCGCCACCGTCGGTCCACGGTGAGCGATCGGTCCCCTCGCCCCGATGCCTTGCCGGAGGTCGAAGTGCGGGATCTGGCCTGGTACGAGGCGGTGTGTGAGCGCACGGCGTCGCAGGAGGGGCGGCCATGAACGCGGCGCAACTGGAACGGCTCCGTGACCAACTCACGCGCCTACGGCTCTTGAAGAGTCGGGAGCGGCTGGAGGCCCTCTTACAAGAAGCGGCCGTCAAGGAGCTGCCCTATGCCGACTTCCTCGACCAGGTGCTCGGCGAAGAAGTCGCGTCCAAGACCGCGAAGAACATTGCGATGCGGACGAGTTTGGCGCGATTTCCATTCGTCAAGAGTCTGGAGGTCTTCGACTTCAGCTACCAGCCTTCGTTGGATAAGAAGCAGATTCAGCAGGTGGCGACCTGCCACTTCATCGAGCACGGCGAGAATGTCGTGATCTTGGGGCCGCCCGGTGTGGGCAAAAGCCACCTGGCCATCGGGCTAGGGCTGCAAGCCATTGCCCAGGGCTATCGGGTGTTGTTCACGACAGCCGCCGCCATGATCGCTACGCTGACTCGGGCGCTCACGGAGAATCGGCTGGAGGACAAGCTGAAGCTCTATACCATTCCCCGGTTGCTGATCATTGATGAGATCGGCTATCTGCCCATTGACCGCACCGGGGCCAACTTGTTCTTTCAGCTCATCTCACGCCGCTATGAGAAGGGGCCGATGATTTTGACCAGTAACCAGAGTTTCGGGGCTTGGGGCGAGGTGTTTGGCGACCGGGTGCTGGCGACTGCGATCCTGGATCGGGTGCTCCACCACGCGATCACCATCAACATCCGGGGCCATTCCTACCGGCTGAAGGAGAAACTCAAAGCCGGACTTGTGCGGGTCGAAGAAGCGTCAACGACAACCTAACGGGGTGGGGAATTTTCGATGACCATAACTGGGGCAATTTGGATGACCCTTGACAAAAAGCCACCGCGTACGTTGCGAAGGCGCAGCTGCCCGGTACGCGCTCATGAGGACGCTGCGTCTCCACTACCCGCTGAGTCTGTTGTGTCGAGTGCTGGAGGTATCCCGAAGCGGCTACTATGCCTGGCAGCATCGGCGGCCGTCGAAACGCGCCCAGGAGAATGTGCGGCTAGAAGTGGCGATCCAAGCTGCCCATGTGCGCACCCGGCACACGTATGGCCCGGAGCGCCTCCAGGCGGAATTGCGTGCGGACGGCTTCCCCGCCGGGATTGGGCGCATCAAGCGGCTACGCAAGAAACTGAGCCTCCGTTGCAAGCAGGTGCGCCGGTTCACGACCACGACGGATTCGAAGCACGCGCTGCCGGTGGCGGAGAATGTCTTGGCCCAAACGTTTGTCGCCACGCGCCCGAACGAGACCTGGGTCACCGATATCACATATATCCCCACGGCAGAAGGGTGGTTGTATGTGGCGGGGATCAAAGATCTGTATACCTGTGAGGTAGTCGGGCATGCGATGGAGGGCCGCATGACGACGGACTTGGTAAGGCAGGCGCTGGTCATGGCACTGGGGGCGAAACGTCCGCGCCCGGGACTGATCCACCACTCCGATCGTGGCTCGCAGTATTGTGCCCAGGACTATCAGGATCAGCTGCGGCAGTTCGGCCTGATCCCGTCCATGAGTCGGAAGGGGAACTGCTATGACAACGCCCCGATGGAGAGTTTCTGGGGACGCTGAAGAATGAACTGGTGCATCATCGTCGCTACGAAACCCGTGAGCAGGCTCGGCGCGAGATCACGGAGTATATCGAGCTATTCTCTAACCGGCAGCGGCGACATTCTCGACTCGGGAATTGCTCGCCCGCGGCATTTGCCCAGCAGTGGGCCCGTCAGCAGTCGGCGGCGTGAGGCTGCGACTCATGGCGTCCACTCTTGACAACCGGGGTCACCCCAGCCCCACTGATTCTTCAGCTCGTCGAAGGTGTGTTCGGCATCGGCCCGATCGCGAGAGAGCTGGGCGAGGGCAAGGATCTCGTACGGGGTTGAGGTGACCAGCACGGCGTACTCGTACCGCTTGGTCGGCCCCTCGCTCTCTATGAAGTCGAACCACTCCTGATCGTCGTCCGTTCCAGTCATCAGCATCTCGCCGGTGAGTGCCCGGCGCAACACCACCACGCGTCGTGCACGGCTCCAGCCTGACAGCCTCAGCCTGTCCTCGACCCCTTCCCAACCCTGTCCCGCCTCTTCCCATGCGGTGGAGCGGAACCACGTCTTGATGAGGGCCTTCACGTTCTTCGTCAATCGCAGCTTGGTGAGATAGGGCTGGTCGAGCCTCGGCCTCGCGGAGCACCGATTCGTTGCCAAAGGCCACGTCCCCTCGGAGCACAGCGGGGTGCGCCTCCTTCGGCAAGGCATCCAGCCAGGCCCAGATCCCCGGCATGCTATGCAGCGGGGCCGTCTCATTGCCCGGCAGCACATCCACCGCTAACGCGAGCCGCGTGGTGGCCAGCACCGCGCGTTTATCCGACGCGTGGTTGCTGTGGCAGGTGAGCGGGCAGTCCGCTACCCACGCCTCGAACAGGCCACTGACCTTGAGAAACTCGATGAAGAACGGCAACTGGCCCAGTGGGGTCACGGCTGCAGCTGGATCCCACTCGACATGGATGCGCCCTCCAAACGTATCGAGCGCGATCGCCCCGTTCTGTCCTGCCAATGCCTTGCGTGTTGCTTCACCCATTCGGTGACTCTCTTTGTGCGAAGAAAGATGCCGCTAATCCGCCTCCAGCAAGGCTATCCCGGAGCAGGCCGCTGCTTCAACTGCCGTTTCTAGGATCAATCGACGTTTGCCGATGTCCGTTTGAACGGTATGGCAAGCTCACCTGGTCGGCAGCGATTTCTCGATGAGATGAACCGCGCCGTGCCGTGGGCGGAACTGACCACCGCCATTGGACCGGTCTATCCCAGGCCCGAGCGAGCTGGTCGACCCCCGGTGGGTATCGCGCGCATACTGCGCTTCCATTGTCTGCAACAGTCGCATCCGTCAACACGCTCCTTATGCGTAAAGCTTCGTCTCGACCAAAGCCCAGCGGCATCGGCCCCTGAGTGAGACCGAACGAGCCCGGAACCGCGTAAAGGCCAAAGTCCGAGCCGAAGTCGAGCAGGTATTCTTGGGACCAAACGGATCTTTGGATGGTCCACAGTCCGCTATTGCGGCCTAGCGAAGAGCACCCTGGCTGCATATCAGCTACGTGTTGGGGAATCAGTCGTGGCGGCACGACGGCTATCGGCAGGGTCCTAGCAGGGAGGTGCGAACGCGAGCGTGGGCAGCCTGAAGGCGGACAAGCCCTGACAACGACGCTTCCGGCCCATCGCAGTCCAAGACAGATAGCCATGGTTGAGCAATCCAAAAACACATTGATCAGCGCAACGACGAACTACTCAGACGTTCCCTAGTTTTCCTTCTCGGTCAGGCCACGGGTTTTCGTTGCTCTCGCGAAACATTTTCTTCTTCAGAGCCGGACTATCGGTTTGTTTGACCGCGCCTGGGAGCGATGGGGTGGGCGACGCAATGATTCGGCTGAGACTCCTGAAAGTGGGCGCTGCTCAGATGCGCAAGACCTGTCGTTCCTGCAGCAGGCCTGGCAAAACGCGGTGGGCGAGGAAGTAGTATCGAAGCGAAAAGCCTCATAATCCTCCCTTCGGTATCTGATCCGATACACTGGCGTATCTCTTTCGATACGCTCCGCGCGTGTCACATCGCATCCAGCTCTCTTAAGTTGGCGGAATTTACGCATTCTCATCATTTCTCCGTACGGCACCTGGTTTGCTAGGTAGGAGCACGTACACGACCGGCGAGGCCGTCGGTTGTTTCTTTCGACCATGTCAGTCAATCCGCCGCATCCTCTGCCGCTTGGCAAGAAGTCGCGTATAGCTTTCGACGACATGATTCTAACTGAGGAGGGCGACTATGAGTGCAGCGATGACATTGTTTCGCTTGAGCGGTGAGGGACAGGACCTCTTTGACGGCTCCGTGAACGGGATTGCCGTCGTAAAGCGCGTGAACGCGAAGGTGCTCAACGGCGACGGAGGCGTGTCCATTGATCGAGGCTTCGTCGACATGGCGCGGCACAAGGACCTGGACGGCCTGCAATCCTTCACCATCGATGCGGTCATCACCGCAAAAAGCGTGGGTGGAGCGCGTCAAAACATTGTCGAAGCGCAAACTCCTTCCGTGGCAATGTTCATCGAGGCGAACGGCAAGTTGATGGGGTCAGTGCACACGGCGGCCGGATGGGTGGCACTGGACAGCGGCGCCACTCTCATCAAGGCGGGTGTGCCGCAGCGGGTCACGTTCACCCGCGATGGCGCCGGCAAGACCGAATTGCAAATCGATGCCCGCACGGTGGGAGGCGGAACGGCGCCCGGTGTCATCACGAACGTGGGGACGTCGGGCTTTCGCGTGGGCATGGGAATGGACGGCCGGACGTTCCCCTTTGCCGGAACCGTCACCGACCTGAGCATTCGCCAGGGGGTCGTGACACAGCAGTTTTTCACGTCGAAACAGCAGGAAGGGCAACGTCTGGAAACTTTAGTCAAACAAGCAGGCGTGATCAAAAAGATCGCCGTGCGTCTGCTTCCGGATGAAAGCCACGCACGGCTGCAACACGTCAAAGACATCATGCACGCGGCCGGGGTAAAGGCGCTCAGCGATCTCGATACCTTGCCGGTCCGGCAAGCCACGCCGCTCGCATGCGGCCAAGTTCTCGTCGCTCCCAAAAAGCAACCAACCGTGAAAGTCAAGTGGAGCGATATTGCAAAACAATTTCGATCGGGCGATCTCACCACGCGCCGTGAAGTGCTCGCTACTCACCTCACGAACCAAAACAGCACGGCCTTCTTGAGCAAGCTCCCGGTGCAGCCAACGATCCACCTGCGCGAAACCCCGGGCCCCGAGGATGTGGAGACAAGAGACCTCTCCGCTCCAAGCGACCCAGTGACTTCACGCGCTTCCCGGCTTGGCTTGCCGATCCGCATCACGGGCACGACGGTCAATACCACGACTCTCCTGAATTTCACCAACAACAAACTAACGGCAATCACGCCGGGATTGCTGGACAAGCTCAAGACCAAGAAGCCCTCGGATTGGCCGACCACCGCCATAGCCATCGCTCAAGTCATGGAGTTGCGGACGATTCCGATCGACAGCGCCGTGGTCATCGCGGGCACGCTCGATCTGACTGAGCAGCGATTGGTCGTGGAACCGAACGTCTCGACCCTCTATATCATTGCTGAGAACGTCATCTGCGGCAACAATGCAGCGATCACCTGGCGCCGACCCGGCGGCTCTACGCCGGCGCGTGCCGACAATCCGGATTTGAACGGCCGGGATTTCCCCGGCGTGCAAACCAAACACGATTCGCGAGACGGGCTGGACGGCGGGGACGGCATGCCGGGCCAATCCGGGACAGCAGGCGCAGCGGGGCGCCACGCACCCAACATTGAAATGTGGGTCAAGAACATGACCGGCCTGCCGAATCTCGACTTTAACGGCGAGGACGGCATTCAGGGGGGGCGCGGCCAGCGCGGCGGTCGCGGTGGTCGCGGCGGCGGTGGCCATACAGGAAAACGCGTTTGGCTCTTTGGCTGGCATTGCACATCAGAAGGCGGCGACGGAGGTGACGGCGGAAACGGGGCGCGCGGCGGCGACGGCGGCCGAGGGGGAAACGGCGGGAATGCAGGCACCATTTCAATCGGCGTCTTGACCGGCACCCTCGCGAATACGGTGGTGAACAAATCGTTCAAGATCAAGAACCAGGGCGGGCGCAAGGGTCCCGGCGGGTCTGGCGGCGCCGGCGGGTCTGGTGGGAGCGGCGGTCAGAGCGGGAACGGGGAGACTTGTCATGACGCCAAGAACGGCCATCCCGGCGCGCAAGGCCAGCCAGGCGCGCAAGGCCCTGCCGGGTTCAGCGACGGCAGTGATGCGCAGGTGACCTTCTTCGAATTCAGCCAGGCGGCATGGGACGATCTGATGACGCGGCCCTGGATCACCCAATTGAGCCCGACTGACGTATTTCCCGGCGACACCCTTACGATCCGTGGCAGCCGTTTCACGACGAACGATCGGGTGATGCTCGGCGCATCAGCGCTCGCTCCAACGGTCAACGCCGATGAGTCGATCTCCATCGCGATTCCTCTCACAATCACCGGCGGCGAACAACAGATCTTCGTGCGTCGGGCCGACGGAACGGAAAGCAATCGGTTGAATCTTGGGATCAAACCATTGCTCGATGTGCTGACCGATCCCCTGGCGCAGGGCAGCACCGTCAACCTGACCGGCAGGGCTTTCACGACCGGGGCTACCGTGCTGTTCAACGGTGGAACCATTCCCGCCACGGTGACCAGCATCACAGCGCTCTCGTTCGTGGTGCCGGGCACGGGCGGCGGCGGCAGCGCAGGTGGAACCGTCACCATTCAAGTCCGTAATCCGGACGGCCGTGTCAGCAACAGCCGGACCGCGTCGCAGCCGCGGATCCTCGAGATCCCGTTCAAGTACGGGCAGCACAATTTAAGCTTCGACAATTTCACGGATGGAGTGCCGGACTGGGGAACGTATGAAGACACGTTCGGCGCCGCCGAGGTCTGGCACGAATTGCTCGATCCCATCTTCGGGCATCCCGTGCTGACCGCGGCCTACTTCGGATTCTACACGTACTTCCTGAAAGGAAAGGGAAACGGGGGCCTCGCGACGGGCTTCTGTACTTCACTGGCCAGCCTGGTGGCCGATCGCTTTTGGCTCGGCAAGACCGACACCCCGACCGTGCAGAAGGCGGACGTGCACAAGATGCTGACCGGCCAGCACGGCAAACTCTTGAGCCGCGAAAGCCTGTTGACGTTTCACGATCAGGGCCGCGAGGGCATCGACCGCGTGGAAGAATCCTATCGCGAGATTGAAGCCACGTTCTTGCGCGGCACGGATCGGCAAAACATGCCCCTGCTCTTTTTCATCCCATCGGGGGAAGTCTGGGACTCGGGCTATTTCGACAAGCTCTCGTCCTCGCATTGCGTCATGCCCTACCGGTTCGTCTACCCGGTGGGACGGCCAGCGCCTCAACTGACTTCCGACGGCACGTCGACGAACACGGATCCGGATGGGGTGGAGCTGTTTGTCTGGGATTGCAACAATGCCACCTCGCCGAACTGCAAGCTGCGATTCCGCCGGCAGGGCGGGAAAATCCACTTCGAGTTCTTTTCGAACAGCTCCACCGCGCAGTTCAGCAGTCAGGACGGTATCACGCTCGGCATGATGCGGCATGGAGATTACATGCTGGCGGATCATGACCTGCCGTTCAGCGGACCGTTCGGGCTGACATCGTTCATCATCGACTTTCTGCTTTCTCCGGCTGACCTCCAGGCCGTGGATGCCGCCGGCCGACGCGCCGGCAACTTCGACGGCAAGTTGCTGTCTGAAATACCAGGCAGCCATCCCGGCTATTTGACCAAAGGGATGTACCTGCTCCCAGCGAGCACGCCGCTCACACGCACGATCGTCGGCATGGGAGCCGGCACCTATGACTATCATTCCATTACGCCCGATGGCGCATCGATCCTGCTGCAAAACGTCGGAACTCAGCCGGGCCATCGTGATGTGGTTGGAATCAGCGCCGATGCCACGCAGATACGATTCACGCCTGCCGTGGATAAGAACTTTTCATTGTCCGTCGCCCGGATCGTCAACGGGCAGGCCCGCGCGCTCTCCATCGCTGGAGTCGGCGGAGGCCCGAGCAACGATGTCGATATTACGCTGTCCCCGGAGATGAATGTGGTGCGCGTCGGGAATCGCGGCCTCGCGCGCAATCTGACTGTGACGGCACTGGCGGTGACGAAGGGAGGCCAGCCCACCAACAAGGCGCTCGCGGCGATCGCAGTCCCACCGGCCAACGACCTCGCCGTCACGGTGACGGACTGGAACGCCGTTGATGTACAGGCTCAACCTGTACCGTTCGAATAGAGTGCCATAAGGATTGATGCATGGCGGGCCGGAACACTTTCGGTTGATGCTGTCACGGCATCGCCGTGGGCCCGGTCCACCACGTTTTTCTCGTCTGCCGGGCTGCGATCACGCGACGCCGGAACATTCACATCGCCTCCGGTTTGGGTTGTCCGCCTTGCCTCAAAAGCGACGACAAGACTCTTTCGGCACAACCCGTCAGCATCGTGGTCAAGAACGACGTCCACAGGGCACGAAGCCGCCAGGAGCGACACGTCCTTTGTCCGGGAAGTACGCCGATGGGGTGATCCCGCCAATGAAAACCTCATGCCCGTAACAAGAACCCACAGCACGCGTAGATCATGGCCAGGAGCGATTGTGGAGAAAACAGGGGCAGAGGCCCCCGATAATCACAAACCGTCAGGTCTGAACACGACTGACCGTGGCGACTCATGAATCCTGGAAGCTTTTCCAACTCCGTAAGCAGGTCCTGCCGATGCTCGTGAAGATGAGACAGTATTCGAAACTATCATGATGAGACGAAGGTAGGAGCCACTAGGCTCACCGTGATGCTTTCGCCACGACTACAGAATGTGCTTCAATAGGAATGCTCATAGAATGGAGCGGGAGGAATGGTCCGATACGACCCATCGGCGCGAGGTATCGTTGATCATCCCTGCTTACGACTGGTCGGTCTTCTATTGATGATTATCTTGCCTAACGCTCTCATCCAGGCAAAGGCACGGGCGGAAACCAATCCGGTCCAGCGAGAAAATGCTCGGCCGGGCACCGCAGAGTGGCGCCTGACCAATCCAGCCTTGCACCGCGAGATCGAGGGCTATGCCTCACTCACCAGTGTCAACCGGGGCCACCCGATCAAGTTCTACGTCCACACGCAGGACCACTCTTACAGGCTCGAGATCTATCGAATGGGGTGGTATGGAGGCACCGGTGGGAGGCTCGTGCATGGACCTGTGACTCTCCCGGGCGTCTCGCAACGGATGCCGTCGATGGATGCTCGGACTGGACTGGTTGAATGTGCATGGCAGAACCCGTACCTCCTTGTGGTCGGCAACGAGTCCGATCGGGAAACATGGGTCAGCGGCATTTATCTTGCAAAACTGACGGCGGAGGGCAGCGGCGCACAAGCCTACATCATTTTTGTCGTGCGGGATGAGACGCGCCCCTCTGACTTTCTCTTCCAATCGAGCGTCACCACCTATCAGGCCTATAATAATTGGGGCGGCAAATCGCTTTACGACTTCAACAGCACAGGGAGGCGGCGAGCTTACAAAGTGTCTTTCAACCGACCCTATGCTATCAGCAGCAATCCTGTTGCCGCCTACGGTAATGGCGCCGGCGACTTTCTGACCAATAACGCCGTGCCTCCAACGGATGCGTCCTCGCCCTCGGGCTGGGAATACAATATGGTACGATGGTTGGAAAAGGAAGGCTATGACGTCACCTATAGCACAAGTGTTGACACCCACACGAACGCCCGGATCCTAGACCGCCATAAAGGCTGGTTCTCCGTCGGGCATGATGAATACTGGACATGGCAGATGCGCATTCATGTTGAAGGTGGACGCGACCGTGGCGTGCATCTCGCGTTTTTTTCTGGGAATGTGTGCTATTGGCAGATCCGACTGGAGCCCAGTGCGATCACAGGTGAGCAGGATCGCACAATCGTCTCATACAAAGACGATGCACAGGTGCACGATCCCTATGCCAGGAAGGAGTTGGGGGAACGACATCTCACAACGGTGCGTTGGCGGGATGAACCGGTCAACCGGCCTGAGGAGTCCTTGATCGGCGTGATGTATGACGGCAATCCCGTTGATGCCGACATTGTCATCACCAAACCTGACCACTGGACCATGATCGGTACGGATCTTCGGTCGGGCGACCGTTTGCCGCGACTCTTGGGCTATGAGGCCGACCGAATCTTCGGAAGTGCTCCACCAGGCACCACGATTCTCGCCGAATCCCCATACACCTTCGAGGGTCAACCTCACCTGGCCAATATGACAATCTACACCCTTCATAACGGGGCGACGGTGTTCGCGGTTGGGACCATCCAATGGAGTTGGGGACTTGACGATTTCAACGTGCCGGAGCTGCGACAATCGAGCCGTAATGCGAGTGTTCAACAGATCACAAAAAATCTCCTTACTCGGTTTCGACAAGGAGCATCGTCCCACTCACGGTAAGTACACGTCGAGGGCGGTATGGTCCGGACCGTCAGTAACGGCCCTGTCTGGAGAGACCCGGCATGAAGATCGCTCAACTGGTCCACCTAAGCGTGAGTGTGCCTCCTGAAAAGTATGGCGGAACGGAACGAGTGGTCTTCCACCTCGTGGAAGAGCTGGTCCGGCTTGGTCATGACGTCACCCTATTTGCCAGCGGTGATTCGACCACGAGCGCGAAGCTCCTCCCCATGTGCGACCGCGCGCTCACCCATACGCTGTTCATCAATAGAGACGCTATCATGACGCAGATGCTGGAACAGGTGTGGAACCTGTCTCATCAGTTCGACATTATCCATTCTCATCTGGACTTCGTGGGATTTCCTCTGGCCCGCCGGTCCGAGGTCCCTGTCATTACCACGGTCCATGGACACCTGGGAGCACCGGAACTGGCCAAGGTCTATCGCGAATTCTGGGAGATTCCGCTGATCTCCGTTTCGTATGCGCAACGGACGCTTTTTGCTTACAACAACTGGAAAGCGAACGTGTACCACGGGATCCCGGTCGATCTCTATCGATTTCACTCAAAACCTCAGAAGTACCTTGCGTTCACGGGCAGGATGTCGCCGGAGAAATCACCGGAGGTGGCGATCCGGGTCGCTCAACAATTGGGCATCCCGTTGCGGATGGCCGCCAAGGTGGACCCAGTCGATCGTGACTATTTTGAGGCCGAGATCGCCCATCACCTGACACATCCCCTCATCCAGTTTATCGGAGAGATCAGCGATCGTGAAAAGGGCGAATTTCTCGGGAATGCCAGCGCGGTGCTGTGCCCTCATCGGCCGGAGTCGTTCGGCTTGGTGTTGATCGAAGCGTTGGCCTGCGGCACTCCAGTGGTGACCTATCGACACGGGTCGTATCCGGAACTGATCGACCATGAGACGACTGGATTTCTCTGTCGAGATGAGCAAGAGATGGTGCAAGCCGCCCGCCGCGTCGACGAGATCGATCGCCACCGATGCCGCAAGACCTTCGAAGAGCGGTTCACGGCCGAACGCATGGTGAAAGAATACGTCCAACTGTATGAACAAATGATCCGCGAAGCATCGGTAAACGCATCCTTCTCTTCTGATGAATGATGCTGGTGCTCATCACAGAAACATCGGAGGAAGGCGGCAGGATAGCAGGAAGCCTCGTTGCTCAGGCGATCAAGCAAACTCCGGCATTGCGGCTTGGACTCGCTGCTGGTACCACGCCGCTCGGATTGTACCGGAAGCTGGTGGATCTGCATCGCACGACGCCTCTCGATTTTGCTCACGTTCGGCTTTTCAGCCTCGACGAGTTCATCGGGTTACCGAGCAACAACCCGCACAGCTATCACAGCTTCTTTCATCAGCATCTTCTCAACCACGTCAATATCGATCCGGCGCATCTCCATCTTTTGCACGGACAGGCCGAGGACATCGACTCCTACTGTGTTTCGTATGAACGGCTCATCCGAAACCAAGGCGGCATCGATCTGCAGATCCTAGGAATAGGGCAGAACGGCCACCTAGGATTCAATGAACCAGGTTCCAGTCTCAATTCCCGAACAAGGCGCAGTCTCCTGAGCGCGTCGACCAAACACTATCTTGCTCGGGTCTTCGATAGCGAGCCGGTCCCGGAATGGGCTGTGACCATGGGTCTCGGCACCATTCGTGAGGCGCAAACACTCTTGCTGTTGGCCTTTGGAACACGCAAGGCCGCAGTCGTCGCCAAAGCCGTGGAAGGACCGTTGAGTGCGTTCACGCCTGCCTCATCCATTCAGTTGCATCCCAACGTCGTCCTCGTGCTTGACCGCGAAGCTGCGGGTTCCCTCAAGAATCAGGAATACTATCGGCAGCAATCGTCTCACATGATGAAAAGCAATCAATGGTTCTTGGAACCTTGATTTACGCAGGCTGCTCAGGACGGTCTTTCAATCTGGCCACCTTTTCCCCGAGCGCTAAGGTTTCCTCGCGGTCACGAGATGGGCCGACAATGGGAACGCCACTCGTCCATCCGCCGTCGCGTAGGAACTGAGAGTCTGCTCAGCTGTCTCTAATATACGGTGAATCTGGTCCTCGCTCAGCAGTACTCCCATAACCGGCAGCCAGCCCCTCAGGTCGGCCTCGACCATGGTCCGAATGCTGGGGAAGAGCGCAGTCCCTTGATGAGTGGTAATTTGGGCTGAGGCCACCCCGGCTTCCGAAAACAACTTGACGAGATCTTTCCGATTGCCGAGCACGAATGGTGCTCGCAGGGCATCCGCCGCTTGCCGGCCGGCTATTTGTTCCAGTAGCGCGACCTCAGCGGCATAGGCTGGTATGTTGTCGAGCGAGTCCCAGATCGCCACAGCCAACCGTCCTCCCGGCACCAGCACGCGAAGCATCTCGCGAAGGGCCTGGCGGCGATCCCTAAAGAACATGAGGCCGAACTGGTTCACAACAGCATCGAAAGACCGATCAGGGAACGGTAGTGACTCGGCGATCCCCTCTTGCCACTCGATCGCTGGTGCAAGCTGTCGAGCTACCGCGACCATTCCAGGGTTCGAGTCAATCCCCACGACATACCCGGTTGATCCGACCCGCGAGGCGGCTTCACGCGCAAGAATTCCGGTGCCGCATGCGACGTCGAGTACTCGTTGACCAGGCTTGATGTGCACGGCATCCGCGCTCTTTGGTGCCCACTGCCCGAAGAGCGCCGGCACGAACAGCGCTTCGTACGAATTCGCAGCTTCGATCTGAGCCTGTAACGAGAGCTCGCTCATGTGGAGATTACATCCCAAGCTGTCCGATCATGTGCCCTCTGCTTCCGTATAAATTACGTACTCGACGGCTTCGTCGAAACACACGGTTTTCGTACGTTAAGGGTTTGGGTGATCCAAGAACGTGATTGGAGGGCGCTTTCAGCGGCCTGATTTCGCTGATTTGCCGGCTTGCAGATACCTGTCGATCCCTGCCGCCATTTTGCGGCCCTCGGCGATGGCCCAGACGATGAGCGACGCGCCTCGTTTGGTATCGCCACCCGCAAAAACGCCGTCGAGGTTGGTCATGAAGTTCTCGTCCACTGATACCGCCCCTCGCGCGTCATACTTCACACCCAGATCGTCAAGCAGGCCGTTCTTGACCGGACCGGTGAACCCCATGGCCAACAGCACCAGGTCGACATTCATCTCGAACTCGGTTTCCGGCATCGGCTGAAACTTTCCACTTTCAAACGTGACTCGATTTGCATGGAGTCTTGTGACATGACCATTGTGGCCGGTGAACCTCGAGGTGGAGACGCTCCACTGCCTATCACAGCCTTCTTCATGAGCGTGCGAGGTGCGCAGCTGCATCGGCCAGAGCGGCCAGGGGGTCGACTCTGCCCGCTGCGGCGGGGGTTCCGGTAGCAATTCAAATTGATGCGCTTCGAGACAGCCTTGACGGTGCGCGGTGCCGAGACAGTCGGATCCCGTATCGCCTCCGCCGATGATAACCACCCGTTTACCCTTTGCCGTAATCGGCTCGTCGTTGAACGGGATGCCGGCCGTGCGCTTATTTTGCTGGGTGAGATACTCCATCGCAGGATGCACACCCTTCAGCTCACGCCCCGGGATCGGCAACTCACGAGCCTGCTCGGCACCCATTGTGAGGCCTACCGCATCAAACTGTTGACGCAGCTGATCACCGGTCATATCTTTGCCGATCGCAACACTGGCTTGAAACTTCACCCCCTCGGCCTTCATCTGTTCCAACCGCCTGTCGATGACCCATTTTTCCATTTTGAAATCGGGAATGCCGTAGCGAAGTAGGCCCCCGATCCGATCGGATTTTTCGAAGACCGTCACCTCATGACCGACCCGAGCCAGTTGTTGCGCAGCAGCCAAACCCGCCGGACCGGAACCGACGATCGCCACGGTCTTGCCGGTTTTCACGACCGGTAGAATCGGCGTCACGAAGCCTTCATTGAAGCCACGGTCGACTATGTTCCATTCGATGATGCGGATGGAAACCGGATCTTCATTGATACCCAGCACACAAGCGCCCTCACAGGGCGCCGGACAGAGCCTGCCGGTGAACTCGGGGAAATTGTTCGTCGTATGCAGAGCTTTCAGCGCATCTTTCCAACGACCGCGATAGACAAGATCGTTCCATTCGGGAATCAGATTCACGACCGGGCAACCGGTGTTGCCTTGGCAAAACGGCACCCCGCAATCCATGCAGCGCGCGCCCTGGATCTTCAATTTGTCCTCGGAGATCGGCTCGTACATCTCCTTCCAATCCAGCACACGCAGCTCGATTGGCTTGCGCTTCGGGCCCTCACGGGCATATTTCATGAAACCTTTTGGATCTCCCATCTTCTCTCCAGGACTGAGGATTCAGGACTGAGGACTGAAAAGAAACGCGCTCCCCTTCTCTCCGCCCTCAGTCCTCAGCACTCGGTCCTCATCGCGAGCATTCGCGAGCTAGTGCACCGCGCTCGCCTTACGCTTCCGTTCTTCCAAGACTCGTTTGTAATCCACCGGCATCACCTTCACAAACTTCGGCAAGGTGGCCTCGAATGCATCGAGCACTTGCTTGGCCTTACGGCTGCCCGTGTACATGAAGTGCTTTGTGATCAGATCATGCAGGAGCCGCTTATCTTCGGCCATCGTGACCGCTTCTAACTCGACCATCCCGGTGTTACAACGGCTCTGGAATGTCCCCACCTGGTCCAGCACGAATGCCACTCCCCCAGACATGCCGGCCGCGAAATTACGGCCGGTCTTGCCAAGCACCACGACCACTCCACCGGTCATGTATTCACAACCGTGATCACCCGTCCCTTCAACGACAGCCTGCGCTCCGCTGTTCCGTACGGCAAACCGCTCACCCGCCATCCCGTAGAAGTAGGCCTCCCCTTGCGTTGCTCCATAGAGTGACGTATTGCCGATCAAAATTGTCTCCTCTGGGTTATAAAGAATGTTCTTCGGCGGGAAGACGATGATCTTGCCGCCGGACAATCCCTTACCGATATAGTCGTTGGACTCACCTTCCAATGTCAGCGTGATGCCTTTCGCAAGGAACGCCCCGAACGACTGACCGGCTGAGCCAGCGAACCTAATCGAAATCGTGTCTTCCGGCAACCCGTCCGGGCCGTACTTCTTCACAATTTTGCTCGAGAGCACCGTGCCAGTCGTGCGGTTGATGTTCTTGATCGGGAGATCGAGGCTGACCTTCTCACCCTTCTCGATCGCAGCCTTGCATAGTTCGACGAGCCTGTTGTCGAGTATGTCGGCGAGACCATGGTCCTGCTTCTGAACACAATAGCGCGGTACATCCGCCGGGACATCAGGAGCCGTCAGCAGCGGCGCGAGATTCAATCCCTTGGCTTTCCAGTGGTCGACGGCTTTGGTGATCTTGAGCTTGTCGACACGGCCGACCATCTCGTTGATCGTCCGGAAACCTAGTTTTGCCATCACCTGCCGTGCTTCTTCGGCCACGAAGAAGAGATAGTTCACGATGTGTTCCGGTTTGCCGTCGAACTTCTTGCGTAATTCCGGATCTTGCGTCGCAATGCCGACGGGACAGGTATTCAGATGACACTTCCGCATCATGATGCAGCCTTCGACGACCAGCGGCGCTGTCGCGAACCCATATTCCTCGGCCCCCAACAAGGTGGCGATGACGACGTCGCGGCCGGTCTTCATCTGGCCATCGGTCTCGACTCGGATGCGGCCGCGCAGGTCGTTGAGAACCAGCGTTTGGTGAGTTTCTGCCAGGCCCAGCTCCCAAGGGATCCCGGCGTACTTGATCGATGCCAATGGAGACGCGCCGGTCCCGCCAGAATCGCCGCTGATGAGCACCTTATCCGCATGGGCCTTGGCGACACCGGCTGCGACCGTGCCGACGCCGACCTCCGCCACCAGTTTCACGGAGACACCGGCGTCCGGATTGGAATTCTTCAAGTCGAAGATGAGCTGGGCTAAGTCCTCGATCGAATAGATGTCGTGATGCGGCGGCGGCGAAATCAGTTGCACGCCCGGGGTGGCATAACGGAAGCGCGCGATGTTCTCGTCCACCTTATGTCCCGGCAGCTGGCCGCCTTCGCCCGGCTTGGCTCCTTGCGCCATCTTGATCTGCAATTCCCGCGCGTTGACGAGATAATGAGCAGTAACTCCGAATCGAGCCGAGGCCACCTGCTTGATGTAGCTGTTCTTCGAATCGCCGTTCGGTAAGGGTGTGAACCGCTCTGGGTCCTCACCGCCTTCGCCCGTGTTGCTCTTGCCGCCGAGCCGGTTCATGGCAATCGCGAGCGTTTCATGCGCTTCTTTACTGATCGACCCGAACGACATCGCGCCCGTGTTGAAGCGCCTGACGATTTCTTTCGCCGGCTCCACTTCTTCGATGGGAATCGGCTGCGGCGCGAACTTAAAATCGAGCAGGCCACGCAGATTCGACCGCCGTTGACTCTCGTCGTTGACGAGTCCAGCGAATTCGGCATAGGTCTTCGCATCGTTCGCGCGACTGGCATGCTGTAGTTTATAGATTGTTTCCGGATTCCAGTTATGGTGCTCGCTCTGAATGCGATAGTGAACCTCTCCGCCGAAATCCAGTTGGCGGATCGCCGCCGGTTCGTAAGCCGTGAGGTGCCGGCGCAGCGTTTCTTCACCAATATCGCGAATCCCGACTCCTTCGACGCGCGACGCCGTGCCGGTGAAGTAGCGCTCGATGACTTCATGATTCAACCCGATGGCCTCGAATATCTGGGCTCCACAGTAGGACTGCACGGTCGAGATACCCATCTTCGAAAAGATCTTGAGCAAGCCCTTGTTGATGGCCTTGATGAATTTGCCTTCCGCGGTCTGCGCGTCGAGCCCTTCCGGCAGATAGCCGTCGCGCTCCATGTCCACGAGCGTTTCGAAGACCAGATATGGATTGATCGTCCCGGCGCCGTAGCCGATCAAACAGGCGAACTGATGGACATCGCGCGGCTCCCCGGTCTCCAGAATCAACCCGACTTCGGTTCTCGTGCATTCCCGCACCAGATGATGGTGCACGGCTGAAATACCCAGGAGGCTTGGAAGGGGCGCCCACGCTTCATCGACCCCGCGATCGCTGAGAATCAAGAACTTGTACCCCTCCTTGATCGCCTGTGACGCCTCCTTGCACAGTTCATCGACCGCCGCACCGAGACCGTCCGCTCCTTCAGTCACGCGGAATAACATGCGGAGCGTCTTGCTCTTGAAATTCGGATCGGAGATGCCGCGGATCTTTTGGAGATCGGCGTTCGTCAGAATCGGCTGTTGCACCTTGATGCGGCGGCAAGATTCGGGCGACTCATCCATCAAATTCGGCTTGGGACCGATGTTCGTGACGAGCGACATCACGAGCTGTTCGCGAATCGGATCGATCGGCGGATTCGTGACCTGGGCGAACAGTTGCTTGAAGTACTTGAACAAGAGCTGCGGTCGATCGGACAGCACCGCCAACGGTGTGTCAGTGCCCATCGACGACACCGGCTCTTCGCCGTTCACGATCATGGGCGTGATAACCATCTTGAGCTCCTCGACCGTATAGCCGAAGGCTTGCTGCCGCTGCCTGATCGTCGGGTGATCCGGCTGCGGAACATTCAACGGCTCCGGCAGCTCATCGAGGGAGACACCGTATTGCGTCACCCAACTGCGATAGGGCTTCCGCTTGGCGATGTCGGACTTGATCTCTTCGTCGTCAATGATCCGGCCCTGCACCGTATCGACCAAAAACATGCGTCCAGGCATGAGCCGGCCCTTCATGCGGATCTCGTTCGCTGGAACCGGTAAGACTCCGGCCTCCGACGCCAAGACGACCGTGCCGTCCGCCATGACCTGATAGCGACAGGGGCGGAGACCGTTGCGATCCAGGGTGGCGCCGATCATCTTGCCGTCGGTAAAACAGACCGCCGCCGGCCCGTCCCACGGCTCCATCATCGCCGCGTGATACTGGTAGAAGCCCCGGCGATCCAAATCCATCTGGGCATTGGCCACCCACGGTTCGGGAATCAACATCATCATGGCATGCGGCAGCGAGCGGCCGCCGAGCAGAAGAAACTCTAGGGCGTTGTCGAGACAGGCCGAGTCGCTTTGATTGTCGGAGACGATCGGGAACAATTTCTCCATGTCCTTCCCGAACAGATCGGAATGAAGGCGGCCTTGGCGAGCCCTCATCCAATTGACATTTCCCTTCAAGGTATTGATCTCTCCGTTGTGGCACACATACCGATAGGGATGGGCCCGCGGCCAAGTCGGAAAGGTATTCGTACTGAAGCGTGAGTGCACCAAGGCCAGTGCGCTTGCCATCCGTTCGTCGGTGAGGTCTTGGTAGTAGGCAGCCATTTGATGCGGCAACAGCAACCCTTTATAGACAATGGTGTTGGCCGACAAGCTGGATACGTAGAAATGTTCTCGTCCTTGAATCGCCGACTCTGCCACGGCCTTCTCAACCCGCCTGCGGATCACATAGAGTCTTCGCTCGAACTGTGCCTCATTCAGCGCGTCGCGCGCGACAAAGATCTGGCGCATGAACGGCTCCGTCGTTCGCGCTACCGAGCCGATCATGTCGCTTTTGACCGGCACATCACGCCAGCCGAGCAGGCGCAGACCCTCTTCCCCAAGGACTTCAGCGAACAACTTCTCGCACAGCCGTCGGGAATCTGCATCGGGCGGCAGAAACAACTGCCCCACCCCGTACTCGCCGACTTCCGGCAATGACACGCCGGCATCCCCTGCGACCCGTTTCAGGAACGTGTGCGGGACCTGCAAAAGAATTCCGGCCCCGTCTCCCGTACAAGGATCACAGCCCTGCGCTCCACGATGGGTCAGATTCTCCAAGACTTGAAGCCCTTTACGGACAATGTCATGGGATTTCTTCCCCTTGATATTGACGACAAAGCCGATCCCACAAGAGTCCTTCTCGTGCTGAGGATCGTAGAGTCCCTGGCGGCTGGGAAACCCAGGAATGTTCATGTGCCTATCTCATTCAAAAGATGAAAGTTCCCTATGGGATAGGAAATTGAACCTGCGAGAAACTTGAGTGGGTTTGCCCCCATAGCACTCAGGGTAACCGTCACCCAATTGTTACGATGGGACCTTACTGGATGGGTCATTCTTCTGTCAAGGTTACGAAAGGCCTAGCCTTTCCTTGACGACCAAGGCGTCTTCTGCCATTGTTGAGTGTCATTTGGTTCATTACTCATCAGGGGGTGGTATGGATAAGCGACCATCGCGTTCAATCGCCGTTGTGGGATTGGGTTACGTAGGCCTCCCAATTGCCGTGGCATTTGGGAAGATTGCTCCTGTCGTGGGGTTTGACATCAACAAGAGAAAAATTGAAGAGTTACGAAAGGGAATCGATCGGACAGGAGAGGTATCACAACATGATCTTGCTTCTGCTCAAATAAGGTATTCATCGGAGCCCTCAGACCTTAAGGCAGCCGACTTCATTATTGTCGCAGTTCCGACTCCCATCAATGAGGCGTTACAGCCTGATCTTACCGCCTTAGAAAAAGCTTCAGAGCTGATCGGGCATCACCTATCTTTGAGTACCATCGTGGTATATGAATCGACTGTTTACCCAGGCGCGACGGAAGAAGTATGTCTGCCGATCTTGGAACGCTCTTCTGGAATGAAAGCGGGCGTAGATTTTAAATTAGGTTACTCACCGGAGCGAATAAATCCCGGGGATAAAGAACATACGCTCGAAAGGATTACCAAGGTCGTGTCGGCGCAGGACCCTGAATCTCTGGACATCATCGCGGACACATATGCGTTAGTTGTGAAAGCGGGTGTTCATCGTGCATCAAGTATCAGGGTAGCAGAGGCAGCGAAGGTCATCGAAAACACTCAACGCGACCTTAATATTGCTCTGATGAACGAGCTTGCTTTGATTTTTCATCGGCTAGGAATAGATACTAAATCTGTCCTTGAAGCCGCAGGAACGAAATGGAATTTTCTCAAGTTCTCTCCTGGCCTTGTCGGTGGCCATTGTATCGGAGTGGACCCTTATTATTTGACGTCAAAGGCGGAATCAGTGGGCTATCATCCACAAGTGATTCTTTCCGGTCGACGCATTAACAACGGCATGGGAAAGTTTGTGGCGGAACACGCCATGAAGCTGCTCAGCCACTTGTCGCGCCCTGCTAATGAACTCAAAGTAGGAGTGCTCGGTTTGACGTTTAAGGAAAACGTGCCGGATCTCCGTAACAGCAGAGTGCCTGACATCATCTCCGAGCTTCGTGAATATGGAATCGAAGTGCTCGTACATGATCCCATCGCAGAAAGTGACGAAGCCGTGGCAGAGTATGGCATTCATCTTATCGAATGGAAAGAGATGACAAATCTTGATGGAGTAATTATTGCCGTTGCGCACAAGAAGTTTTCCGATATGAACGTCGTCGATCTCCTGAAGCCTCTTCGCAATCAGAAGCAAGGCGTCGTCATCGATGTTAAGAGCATCCTTGATCCAAGTCACATTCCTGCGTCGATAAAATACTGGCGGCTGTAACGACATGCTGGATCTCAGATCGTAGACAATCTCGATTGCAGGCAAGTAAGGATATTCCTCGATCCTGGCTTGAAGAGAGCATTCTCTTAACCGTCACCTCCTTTTGAAACAGACGTGGCTGAGCTTGTTTGGACAGAATCTTTCAGTTCATAAGTGGTGCCTGGCGGTGTGAGCCTACGCGGCAGTGGGCCGTGCAGGCCGCTTCTCCCAGTCCCGCAGTGGGCGTGCGTCCATCACGCGCACGATGCGGCCCGACCCGAGGATCTACAGGCGAACAGAGAGGGAACGGCGTCGATACACTGCTGCGGGACGAGGTGTGTCACCAGCCGGAGAGGACCTCCGCCTGAACTCATTTACACACCTCTTGACGGTGACTCCGGCTTCAATTGAAAACACATGTTAAACAGCTACTCGACTCTCGCTGACCGCGTACTCCAACATATAGCTCGGAAGAGAATTTGACGCCACACCATTGAGAACCACGTGAATGGGTCTAGCCGCACGCAGCGATCCAATCGCCTGGGTGACAGCTTGCTTGGACGTCAGGTTCGCTCTCACCACAAGGAGGAGGAGATCGCTATGGCTCTCTAGTACATTCATCGTCGCCACAGGTAGAATTGGAGGAGCATTCAGCAGAATATAATCGAATTCCTCTCGTAATTGAGACAAAACACGATTGAGTTGACCCGCCCTTAATAGGTCGTTGGAATTAGCCACAGATTCGCCAGCTGGCATTATCCAACATGGAACATCCGTGAAGGAACTCATGGCCTGCTGCAACGGAATATCACTTCTTAGGCAATCAATCAGCCCATGGCTTACCGGCGATTCGAGGAAGGCCGTTAGTTCGGGATAGACGAAGTCACAATCCAGCAAGAGTACGCGCCTTCCAAAGTCTCGTGAAAGCGTATAGCCAAGATTGATCACTGTTGTAGTTTTTCCTTCGCCTTTGATGGCACTCGTCACAGCGACAACCATCGGCGCCCCGGTTGCGTTGAGCAACTGCAATCTAGCCGCAGCAACACGATACTGCTCAGCAGCCATGGAACGTGGGAACATCTTCGCAACAAATCTTCTATCAAGCTCGTGCAAATTCGATCGTTCCGCCAATGGCTGTCTGTTCAGCTCAGCTTCCGACCGCGATCTGACGGCGATGCCCAGCGAAGGTCTCGGCAAAGCGGGGGTCTGAAAATACCCTGGGTCGCTGGCCGTACGCCAAAGTAACGAGAAATCCGGAATGGCGGCCAACAACCGAGGACCTGCAAGTAGCAGCTCCACATCTTCTGGGCCGCGGAACTGAGGAGTAAGCCGCTCGCGTACGACCGACAGGCCTGCCCCCAAAACGCATCCGAACAAGAAACCTAATACCAAAACTCTTGGGCTGTTTGGAATGGCTGGATCCTGCGGTAAATAAGGACGGTCCAGTATGCGGTACTTTCCGCCCTTCTGCCGTTTTTCAATATTTTGTTCGACCCGCGTATGCAGACGTTTATCAAGGAGCATCGCGTAATTGTTCTTCATATTATTGTAGTCGCGCTCGAGGACAAGGAGCTCCTGTTCAACTGAAGGCGCTCTATCGAGGCGCTGTTCCAAATCCCGCTTAGTGACGCGCAATTGATCTAACCGCTGCCTGAGCAGAGCTATCTCGGTCCGCTCCTCGGTTTGCTGCTTCAACAGATCTTGGAGGTACGGATCGAGCGGCGTCTTGTCTGGCCGGATCGCATCCCGACCATACAAATTCGTTAACTCCTCCTCCGTTTGCCGAATTTCTTCCTTAGTCAAGATGATCTCGGGATATCCATCCCAAAATTCCGCCCTGAGCTTGACTAGTTTCTCTCGGAGCTCCTTCAGATGCCGAAATAGAGGGTCCGGTTCTACCGAGCGTGTGGCCCCGATGCCAAAACTCTGCTGCCCGGATGTGCGGTACAGCTGAACCGCTTGATGCAGTGTGTCAAGCTTATCGGAGTGACGCTGAAGACTTTCGGAAGTGGCGGTGATCTCTGCTTCTGCTCGATCCAAGGCCCGAAGATTGGTATCTGCTTGCTGAGGAAGATCGCCCAGGTGTGATTTCTTGAACTGGCTGATACTCTCTTCTCTCTTTTCCAGCTCTCGCTTTAACACTCGCAGCTCTTCATCAAGGAATTCTCCTGTACCTTCAACTTCCTTCTCACGGTCCCGGTTGCTCTCCTCAATGAATTTGTCCGCGATTCGTGCTGTCACCTGCATAGCAATGTTCGGATCCTGATGTAAAAAGGAGACCACGAAGCCATCAACTAAGTTCTGTGAGCTTTTGCCTCCAGCCGGATCGATCATCGCTCGCTCAACCTTTGTCATTCTCGCTAACTCACCCCAGCCAGCTAACTCTCCTTGCTTATCAGATTCACTACTGAGTACGCTTAATTCTTTTGCGATGGGACCCAAGAAATCCCGGCTGATAAGTTGCTTCTGGATGAGAAAGAGACGTTTCTCGAAATGTTGATCCGAGTTTTCCCCCTTATTGATAACGTCATCGATTCCTTTCCGCTCTTCCACCACAATCAACGCTTGCGACTGATAGTATTTAGGAGCAACTAGCAGGTACCCCCAGGCCAGCGCCAAAGATAGAGCTATCGCACCTGCGATGACCCATTTATTGCGCGAAGCTATAAGGGCATACTCGCGGACTGTGTCTACCCCTGTTTGTTCTACTGAGACATTTGACTCAGGATATTGCATACATGCCCTCCGACCACCTTGCACTACAGCATAACAGGAATCACAGTTTATGAAGAGGCATTAGCAGAATGGCCGGCCCATCTTCTAACCTTACAGCGAACCAGTCGACACGGTCGAAGACTCGGTATCCGAAACGCATGCGTGGAACATCGGGACTATCTCCTTGAGTCGTTCAAGCAGCACGCTCGTTTCGTCGCGATAACTTGCGGCCTCTAATGCAGATAGCCTTTCTCGAAACTCTTCGAAGTCGAGTTGCCTTATCGTCCGAATCTGTAAGATTTTCTCCAGGGATGATTGCACGGCAATCTCTCCCTCCCCGACTAATTCCTCATAAAGTTTTTCCCCAGGACGGAGACCGACGAATCGAATAGGAATATCCTTACCTGGAATGAGTCCTGACAACCGAATCAGACTCCTGGCGATATCAAGAACTTTGATTTGCTCCCCCATATCTAGAACATAAATGTTACCTTGTTCGCCAATAGTTGCTGCCTGAAGCACCAACTGAACCGCTTCGGGGATAAGCATGAAATATCGTCGGATCTCCTGGTGTGTAACTGTTACGGGCCCACCAGCCCTGATTTGCTCCTGAAAGCGCAGCAACACACTGCCGCTGCTGCCAAGAACATTGCCAAACCGTACTAGAAGGAAACGAGTCCGACTAGTCCTCGCAATATCTTGAATGATGAGTTCAGCCACTCGCTTGGTAGCTCCCATCACGCTCGAAGGGTTGACCGCCTTGTCAGTCGAAATATGGACGAACTGTTCGACTCCGTAGAGACTCGCGGCTTCAGCGGTCACACGCGTGCCGATGCAGTTGTTCTTCACAGCCTCCAGAGGATTCAGCTCAACGAGAGGAACGTGCTTGTGCGCTGCCGCATGGAACAAGATCTGAGGTTTATACTGCTCCAGCACGGCATAGAGCCTCTTGGCGTCAGTGACATCCCCAATCAATGGGACAATAGTCAACGAAAGTCTCCGATCATCTAATTCTTTATGAATAGTGTATAGACTGTTCTCATGACGCTCATAGAGCAATAGCAATTTGGGTTCGAATAAGGTAATTTGCCGAGCCAACTCCGAACCGATCGACCCGCCTGCACCAGTAATCAAGACACACTTACCTCTAACCATCTGTCTCGTAGCTTCATTGTCTAGGTCAATAGGTGCACGTGCCAAAAGATCCGGAATCGAAATATTGCGTATTTGACTGACCGTACTTTGGTCTGCGAGGATTTCCTCTTTGGCAGGCAAAGTCTTGATCGAAACATTATACGGCTCCAATTTGATAACGAGGTCTCGAAGAAACCCAGGAGTGACATTCGGTACCGCAACCACAACTACTTCAGGCTTAAGTCCTTCTACAAGTTTTGGGAGGTCTTGCACTATCCCCAAGACTCGGACTCCATGGATGCGTTGATTAAGAAGCCCGACGTTATCATCGACGAATCCGATCGGCTGACAATTAAATACTGCACGAGTTTTCATTTCCCGAACCACTCGTTCTCCTGAGTCTCCAGCGCCGATGACCAAAACCTTGCGCTTTTTCTGAAATACTGACTTATCACGAAGGACCCTGGAGGACAATCTTATCCCGGCAAGAAACCCGATGAGTAACATAGCGTCTATGGCAACTATAGAACGTGGGTAGCCATAGATCTCCATCCCCCAATGGACCCAACCATAAAATATGACAGTACTTGTCAGGACCCCCCCTATAATGTTTTGAAGATCCCAAATGCTCGTATACCTCCACAAACCTTCGTTCAGGCCAAACAAGGCAAACGCCACGACTCTAATGGCAACCAACGAAAGTACTGTTTGCTCGAAGATGTGGATTTCACCTTCGGGGATGCTGCCATCATATCGCAGGACAAATGCAAAGTAGTTTGCCAGAATTATTAACACTACATCAAGAACGACGATAATTGACTTCCGCCACCTCAGAATAAGGGTCGATAGGCTCGCCCAAGGAGAGGATAGGGGGGAGTCGACGGTTGCTTTTAGTTCAGGAAGCGTGAAGAGCACAACCGGAAGCCTAGAAATATGAACCAACGTTTGCATTATAATCGCGAGATCGAGCCGCAAAGACATATGGCGAATATATAACCTCGCCAACCGAAGCTTTTCGGGAAGAACTTTGAGCTGATACTCTTCTTCAGGATTAGCGGAATAGGCGAGGAGCGCCGCCTCATCAATGTACCTCAACGAGGCCAGATCTGTAATCCCTGGACGAACCGTGAGCACCTCCGAAAACTCAGCACGTAGTCGTTCAACATAGCTTGGAACTTCCGGTCTTGGACCGACAAGGCTCATATCACCCACAAGAACATTTACCAGTTGAGGCAACTCATCGAGCTTGAATTTCCGTAGAAGCCGACCGATTCTCGTTATGCGAGGATCTTGTCCCACCGTGAGAGGCAAGCGGATACCAGGAGCATCCACAACCATGGTTCGAAATTTTAGTATCGAGAAGGGACGAAATCCCTGACCCACGCGAACCTGGCGAAAAATCACCGGGCCATGCGAGCTCAGTTTGATCAAAGCAGAGATGATTGCTAGCAACGGAGCCGTGAGAGCCAACCCTAACGCGGCTAGGCAGACATCAAGCGTGCGTTTCATCACCGTCGGTTCCTCCTGACAAGGTCCCGAACAGTTTCAATGACACGATTGATCTCATCCTCCGTCATCTTGGAGTACAACGGCAATGAAACGATTCGTTGGAACACCATACTCGCAACGGGGAAATCTTCAGGTCGGTAGCCTCCCCTGTCCCGATGATACGGATGTAGGTGGAGAGGGATGAAGTGTACACTGCATCCGACGCCGGCTTGCTGCAGTTGGCTGATGAATTCATCGCGACCGATCCGCAAACGATCCAAATTCAATTGAATGACATACAGATGCCATGCGTGCTGAACATGAGAAGCAGTTGGAGGGCACAGGACCTCAGGAAGATCTTGGAAACCTTCCTGATACAAAGCTGCGTACCGTTCACGCCCTTTCCAAAATCGTTCGCACTTCTTCATTTGCGCCAAACCAAGCGCCGCAGCAATATCGGTCAGGTTGTACTTAAAACCGGGCGAGAGGATTTCGTAGTACCACGAACCTTGCGCAGAGTAGCGATTCCAAGCATCCCGGCTGAGACCGTGCAAACTCATCATCCTCATACGAGCAGCCCACTCGGCGTTATTAGTGGTAACCATACCGCCTTCGCCGGTGGTGATATTCTTGGTCGCGTAGAACGAAAAACAAGTGGCATCAGAGATTCCGCCGATCATTTTGCCGTGGTATCGCGCGGGTAAGGCATGCGCCGCGTCTTCGATCACGCGAAGGCCATGCTCCTTTGCGATCATCTGAATGGGTCGTAGGTCGCACGGATGCCCGGCAAAGTGGACGGGTATGATCGCTCTCGTTTTGTCGGTGATGGCTTGTTGGAGACGATTCGTATTCAGATTCAGTGTGTCTTGCACGCAATCGATCAGAACTGGTCGTGCCTTGAAATATGTGACGACCTCCGCCGTCGCGGCAAAGGTCATCGTCGGAACCAGTACTTCATCCCCTTCACTCACACCGGCCGCTTCAAGGGCAAGATGGAGGGCGGCCGTACAGGAATTAACCGCGACTGCGTGTTCGGCCCCAACCATTGCGGCAAATTCACGCTCAAATTCCCTCACCTTGGGACCCGTTGTCAACCAACCAGAGCGGAGAACCTCCAGCACTTCTGACACCTCTTCCTCCCCAACATCAGACCTATGAAAAGGCAAAAAGTCTTTCATGCACAGATCTCCCCTTTGGCTAACGAACATCTCCCTATCAGGGGTACACTTTCCCATAACTCCGGAAAAGCACAACTCATCTTTGGAGGGGGTTGAGGCTATGGTTGCTGAAAAAATACCTCAGAAATCAAATGGATCTTAATCCTACAACATTCAATAGATCCAAGGCTATTAAAGAATAATTAGAATTTTATAATTGTTTCCAGTAGCGTCCGGTTAATACAGGCCCCATGAGCTGGAGAGCCAAATCTGGAGCGGGATTTGATGCGATGAAAGGTGGTGTCGATTTGAACGGTATGGGCCGGTTCGGGCAGTCTTTTGGGTTTTATGCCGGAGACAGCCGTCATGAACACTGGCAAGACGTTGTTCGCCCAGCTGATGGACTTCCTGCCCTGGACGACCTTCACGCGCCTCGTCAATCGCTACGGGGGCGACCGTTACGTCAAGTCGCTGACCTGTGCCGAACAATTCCGCGTCATGGCCTTTGCGCAACTGACGTACCGTGAGAGTCTGCGCGATATCGAGGTCTGCCTCGCCGCGCAGTCGGCCAAGCTCTACCACATGGGATTCCGGCAGGAGATCAAGCGATCCACGCTGGCCGATGCCAACGAGCTGCGGGACTGGCGGATCTCCGCCGAGTTTGCGCAGCGTCTGATTGCACAGGCTCGAACGCGGGCTTGTAAGATCAACTGTGTAATTGGTTATCATCACGGGGTTATTTTATGAAGGAGGACTGATGACCAAGCCCAACACAAAAACCGATGCTTTACTTGATGATTTATTAAAGGACTGTGAGTCTCCGGAAGCTATTCTGGGGGAACATGGGTTGTTGAAGAAGCCATGGGGCTGGGGCGGCTTCACCACGCAGGACCTGGCGCGCTGCCGGCTCATGGCTCGGATGGTGGCGCTGGTGTACAACTGGTGGACGCTGTTCGTGCGGCTCGCTCAGGAGGGTGTAAGCTTAACTGCGTAACTGGTTATCATGCTTCTTCTATAGAGGAGGGAGGGTTTGATGACCAAGCAAGACACAAAAACGGATGCGTTGCTGGATGACTTAGTGCAAGGCTGTGAGTCTCCGGAAGAGATTCTTGGCGAACATGGATTCCTGAAAGGCCTCACGAAACGGTTGGTGGAACGCGCCCTGGCCGCCGAATTGACCACCCATCTTGGGTATGCGCCTCATGCCCGCCTGCCTTCGAAATCAGAAAATGCTCGGAATGGCAGTAGTCCGAAGACGGTACAGCCCGAGCAAGGCCCGGTCGACGTGGCGGTGCCGCGAGATCGGGCTGGCACGTTTGAACCGACCGTGGTCAAGAAACGGCAGCGGCGGCTTGAGAGGTTTGATGACAAAGTGCTGGCCCTCTATGCCCATGGGCTCACCACGCGGGAAATGCAAGGCCATCTCGAAGAGTTCTATGGGACGGAGGTGTCGCCGACACTTATCTCCACCATTACCGATGCGGTCTTAGAGGATGTGCGCCTCTGGCAGAGTCGTCCACTGGAAACGGTCTATCCGATTCTCTATTTCGATTGTCTCTTTGTGAAATCGCGGCATGACGGAGCCGTCAAAACCAAAGCGGTCTATGTGGCGCTGGGCGTCACCTTAGCTGGGGAAAAAGAACTCTTAGGCCGCTGGGTCAGTGAGACCGAAGGTGCCAAATTCTGGTTAGCGGTCTTTACGGATCTCCAGCACCGAGGGGGCAAAGATTGTTTCGTGGCCTGGGTTGATGGGCTGACGGGTTTACCCGACGCCTTGGAGACGATCTTTCCGCGAACCCAGGTGCAGCTCTGCATTGTGCATAAGGTCCGACAATCCTTGCGGTATGTGGTGTGGCGGGAGCGGCGGGCCGTGGCCCGGGATCTGCGAGCCATTTATGGAGCGCCGACGGTCAGGGAAGCCGAAGCGGCCTTGGAGCGCTTGGCCCTGACGTGGGATGCGCACTATCCAACGATCAGCACCAGTTGGCGGCGGGACTGGACGCGGCTCACGGTCTTCTTTGACTATCCCCCTGCCATTCGCAAAGCCCTGTACACCACGAATGCCATTGAATCACTGAATTATTCGTTGCGGAAAATGTTAAAAAAGCGCGGTGCGTTTCCCACGGATGAAGCGATCCTCAAAGTCCTCTATCTGGGCCTGCAGCGCATCGCCAAGAAATGGACCGCCCCGATTCCGGAGTGGAAACGGGCGCTCAATCCATTTGCCATGATCTTAGGAGACCGCGTGCCCACCAGTAATTAATCACAATCAGTTACACAGAAAACTTGACACGCCCGCGGCTGTGGCGGAGCCTCAAATATGAAAAGGTCTATCTCCACGCCTACGAGACGGTCCGCGATGCTCAGCAGGGGATAGCGCGGTACCTAACCTTCCACAATCAGCTCAGGCCACATCGCGCGCTTGACGGACGCACGCCCGATCGCGTGTGTTGTGACAACCAGCCTGCACGGCCCACCGCCGCGTAGGCTCATATTGCCAGACGCCACTTATGATCCAGCAGAAACTGTCCAACCAAGCAGAGCCACCTCTGTGCGTCTCCAATTCGGTGCTGCGCTACCCTTAACACATCACGTGAAGGGAATAAATCAGACCTTCCTTACTCAGTAGTCAGGAACTAAGGGAACAGCAACACGAATGAAACCCGCATAAAATAAGGTCAACGGTGATAACGTGTTATGCAACTTACCGTCTTATGAGTAAGATCAGTCAGCTCGGAGCGCCTTTGGCGCGACGGGTGATTGGCTGTCGCCACCAGTGGTGTATTCATAGGCGCCGATATCAGGGGCACTTCCTTGGGGGCGAGGAGTGCCGTTGAAATCTATTTTAACTGTCGCGAGAGACAAGCCGGCGTCGATGGCCGGGCTTCGTGCGGTCAGAGCAAAATTCGGCGCTACCGGAACCGTGGCTGGCGCATTGACAAACCCAGGAACACCCTCATTCACCATATTGTTCAACTGGCTATAATTGACTCCTTCAGTTGCCCCCGTCGCGCCGAAACAAGCTATTCCACCCGACCCGCTCGCGTAGCAGAGGTTGTTGCTAATTGTAACGCCTGTCCCACTCATTCCTGTAAAAAATACGCCCTGTCCACTGGTAGGGCGGCCCGCCTGTTGATTCTCGTATAAGATGTTGTTCTCAATCCGAATGTTGTTAGAATGAGATCCCCACAGCAGAATTCCTGGACCATACGACTGATACGCTGAGACATTATGGGCAATGATCCAATTCGACGCGCCGGAAAATTCTGGCCCCGGATGGCGCGTTGTGCTGTAGGACGAACTTGATGAACCGTTGTGTTGAATGCCAACTGCTAAGTTGTCATAAATAATGTTGTTCGTGATGGTGTAGCTATCGCCGTGCATATACATACCGTGCGTTTGATTGCAAACCGTCGTACCTATTGAAGTCAACTCACCATTGGCGCATCCAGTAAAATTGCCATTATGACTGATGATATTTCGATCAAACAGGTTATGGTGCCCTCCGATTCCAAGAATACCTTGACGATTGTCATGAATCCAATTCCGTCGGATGACGGAGTTGTACATGTTGTAAAATTTGATTCCTTCGTATCCGTTTTTAATCTCGAATCCTTCAACGGTTATATAGCCCATCGCAACCGTCTGACCTGATGCGTGTAGAATGGTGATGGTTTTACCAACTGCCTGGTTGACAAAATCAATAACTGGCGATTCACCGGGATAGTTCAGGAGCTTGATCGGAGCGTTCGCTGTGCCGGATCGTTTGAACCGGATAACCGATTCGTTGTATGTCCCATCCCTCACATAGGTCGTGTCGCCGGCGGCCATGGTACCCACTGCGTAGGCCACCGTCCGCCACGGCTTGGAGCTTGTGCCAGGATTGCTATTGTTCCCGGTGGTGGCGACATAGTACGTAGCCGCCTTGCACGCAACGGTTGATAGGAGAGTACAGGCCAGGATATAGGCACCGAGTGCTTGCTTGAGTCGAGGCATGTGGAGTCTCCCCATTAGATATATTAATATAATACACGTAAATGCTAATCCTCAATACGCTGGGTCCGAGACGATGTCTTGTGCGGTAACCGTTAACGAGGGTCAGCATCATGCAAGCAACATCCGCAACTATCATACCACGAGTAATTCTCGTAAGTTGGCGAAATATATACAAGAAAGTGCATGATCTTTTTCAAGCTGTTCAAAAGTGTTCATAGACCCTAAGTGATGCGATCATCTCCCAAAAACTGGATCCACGTGAACGGGAAACCTGTGCCAGCCTGACGGCCTAAAGGTAGGGGGGCATGAAGAAGGGTATGTTTTTGGAGGAAGCCGATTGCGACGGCCTTATACGATACCTGGGTGCTTATGTTCCGATCCCGGAAGTGACCAGGCGTTACGGATCAGTGAGGCCACCTACTATTGAGTGTGACGGAAGCAATATGGGTAGATGGTGGTGGAGATGCTGCGGCTTCGACAGCTGGAGGAGTCAAAGCGCCGCAGCCACCGGTAGACATGAGTTCAACTCTCGGGCCCCCCACTCGCATCGTGGTCCTCCTGTGCTGAGTGTTCTTAGAGGATAACACCAGGGCAGGACTCATACCTGTAACTTCAGACTCAAGACACCAGGGGCAGGCATTCCGCATGAGGTCAAGAGCCATCGAGAAATCTGATCGACTGATGGCTGGCCTCAATTTAAAGATTTGCGGTTGACTCCGAGTGTTGTCGGCGTAGTGGGTGGTTCGACGTCGCCACCAGGGCTGTATTCATAAGCACCAATATCAGGGGTATGTCCTTGGGGGCGAGGAGTGCCGTTGAAATCTATTTTAACTGTCGCAAGAGGCAAGCCGGCGTCGATGGCCGGGCTTCGTGCGGTCAGAGCAAAATTCGGCGATGCCGGAAGCGTGGCTGGCGCATTGACAAACCCGGGATTGCGGACATTCACGAGGTTGCCGGATTGTGTGTAATGGACCCATTCGTTCGCCCCAGAGCCAAGAAAGACCGTACTGCCAGGGGAAGTCGCGTAAGCGAGATTGTTTCTAATCGTAATCCCAGTGCTGGTCGAGGATACGAAGTCAATCCCCTGTGCAAAACCAGATTGGTTGACGCTGTTCTCATAGAAAATGTTATTCTCAATCCGCGCATTCGTGCATTCAGAACCCCATACGACGATGCCACCTCGGTGATTTTGATACGCAAAGGTGTTGTTGGCAATGATCCAATTCGCCGCACCAGCAAACTCCGGCGCCGCATGCCTCGTCTGGCTGTAAGTAGAGGTGGACGAGCCGTTATGGGTAATGCCATAGGCCAGGTTGTCATAAATGAGATTGTTCGTAATGGTGTAACTATCACCGTGCATATACAGGCCGTGCTGCTGATTGCAGATCGTCGTACCAATTGGAGTCAGTTCCCTCGCCGCACATCCGGCAAAATTGCCATTGTGGTTGATGATATTTTGATCAAAGAGATTATGGTGACCACCTTGCCCCATGATTCCTTGACTGACGTTGTGGTGAATCCAATTCCGTCGAATGACTGAATTATGTAAACTGTGGAACTTGATCCCGTTATATCCATCCCGGATTTCAAACCCCTGAATCGTAATCCAACCCATCGCTACATTGGTGCCAGACGAATGTTGGATCAGAATACGGTGAAATTGAGTTTTGTCGATAAAATCGATGATGGGGGATTCTCCTGGATAGTTCAGGAGCTTGATCGGAGCTGCTCGGGTACCGGATCTCTTGAATTGGATCAACCCTTCATGGTACGTCCCGCCCCGGACATAGGTCATATCCCCAGCGGCCATGGTATTCACCGCATGGGCGACGGTCTGCCACGGTTGGGCTTCTGTGCCAAGATTGCTATTGTTCCCGGTTGTAGCGACGTAGTACGTCGTCGCGTGAGTCGCAACGGATGGCAAGAGGGTACTGGCCAGCATCCAGGCACCGATGGCTCGCTTGAGTCGAGTCATCGATGGAGCCTCCTCATAATCTGCAACACGCCGCGTCCGCAGCAATGTTCTGAGCGGTTCCCCTAAAAGAAGAAAATCTAAAAACTTTGTCCCAGTTGGTTCACAATAATTCATGGACTATACACAGTGTACGTGGGAAAAGACACTTGTGTTTCTCAGCTCCATTCCTACACTAGTGTACTGTCGCGTAAATAGCTTGACGTATGATGAGTCATGGTTATCACCTCCACGTTGGAGGTGATCTCATGCGAAGAGCCCCGTCGCTTCAGTTGACGGATGCTGAACGTACACAATTACACCACTGGGCCCGGGGGCGGCGCACCCCCGTCCGCCGGCGGGCTCTGGAAGCGCAGATCCTGCCTGCGACCACTCAAACCCGTCCCCCTGCCGCCACGCACTGGTCCACGCGAACGTTGGCCCGGCATCTGAGCACCACCTGTCAAGGGTCATCCAAATTGCCCCAGTTATGGTCATCGAAAATTCCCCACCCCGTTAGGTTGTCGTTGACGCTTCTTCGACCCGCACAAGTCCGGCTTTGAGTTTCTCCTTCAGCCGGTAGGAATGGCCCCGGATGTTGATGGTGATCGCGTGGTGGAGCACCCGATCCAGGATCGCAGTCGCCAGCACCCGGTCGCCAAACACCTCGCCCCAAGCCCCGAAACTCTGGTTACTGGTCAAAATCATCGGCCCCTTCTCATAGCGGCGTGAGATGAGCTGAAAGAACAAGTTGGCCCCGGTGCGGTCAATGGGCAGATAGCCGATCTCATCAATGATCAGCAACCGGGGAATGGTATAGAGCTTCAGCTTGTCCTCCAGCCGATTCTCCGTGAGCGCCCGAGTCAGCGTAGCGATCATGGCGGCGGCTGTCGTGAACAACACCCGATAGCCCTGGGCAATGGCTTGCAGCCCTAGCCCGATGGCCAGGTGGCTTTTGCCCACACCGGGCGGCCCCAAGATCACGACATTCTCGCCGTGCTCGATGAAGTGGCAGGTCGCCACCTGCTGAATCTGCTTCTTATCCAACGAAGGCTGGTAGCTGAAGTCGAAGACCTCCAGACTCTTGACGAATGGAAATCGCGCCAAACTCGTCCGCATCGCAATGTTCTTCGCGGTCTTGGACGCGACTTCTTCGCCGAGCACCTGGTCGAGGAAGTCGGCATAGGGCAGCTCCTTGACGGCCGCTTCTTGTAAGAGGGCCTCCAGCCGCTCCCGACTCTTCAAGAGCCGTAGGCGCGTGAGTTGGTCACGGAGCCGTTCCAGTTGCGCCGCGTTCATGGCCGCCCCTCCTGCGACGCCGTGCGCTCACACACCGCCTCGTACCAGGCCAGATCCCGCACTTCGACCTCCGGCAAGGCATCGGGGCGAGGGGACCGATCGCTCACCGTGGACCGACGGTGGCGGGCGAGACGCGCACTGGCTCCAGGGCCGTGCTCGGGCTGGATTCGGAATTGGTGCTGGCCCGGGAGCACCGGGTGCGTCGCGATCTCTTGGTCACGGTGAAAGATGTGGACCGTGTCCCCCCGTCGTTGCACTTCAACCCGCTGACCAATGAGCCGGAAGGGCACGGAGTAGCGGTTCGTCGCCAGGCTGACCAAATAGTCCTCGGCCACGATCCGTGAGACGCGCGCCTCCTGCTGGAAGGCGCGCTGGTCCGCCAGCGGGACCAGGTGGTTGCGTTCTCGCGCAAACCGGACGAGTGGCTCCTCATGCGTCGTGCCATGGATGCGGCGGTCGGCAATTGTCGCGGTCCATTCGTCAAGTTGGGTTTGAAAGTCCACCAGATCGACAAACGTTCGTCCCGGCAGAAAGTTCCGTTTCAGATATTTCACGCCGGATTCGACCTTACCCTTGGTCTGGGCCCGATAGGGCCGACACACGCGCGGCTCAAAGCCCCAATAGTCGGCGAAGGCTTTGAAGGTGGGATTCCAGAGCCGCCGCCCCGTCTCATCCGCATAACAGACGGTTCGCGGTCGGTCATACAGATGCTCTCGCGTGTGGCCACCGAAATGCGCAAAAGCCCGTTCATGGGCCTCGAGAAACTGCGCCAGCCGCTCATCGGCACAGGCGTAATAGAACCCACGTCGGCTGAACCCCAACGTCAACACGAACACGTGCACCACCGTCGGGCCGGCGCGGAAGGGCACGGTGGCTTGGCCCCAATCAATCTGACTCTGCTGGCCCGGCGGTGTCTCAAAGCGGAGGAGGGCCCGCTCCGCCTGCAGCTGACCCTCACGCAGCGGCGCCACCCCTCGCTTCACCGTCTCATAACTGCCGATGTACTCGTGGCTCGCTCGCAGTTCCTGATAGAGAATCCGCGCCGAATAATTAACCTGCGACGCACGGGTCCGCACAAAGTCGGCATGGGCGGTCAGCAGCGTCTCCGTCATCGCCGCTCGGCGATAGGGTTGCCACGTCGTCTGCTGCAGACTGCGCCGCACGGTCTTCCGATCCAGGTCCAACCGCCGCGCAATCCCTGAAATGGATCCCCGCTCTTCATGACGCAACCGTCGAATCTCCGCCCACCGCTCTTGATCCACCATACATACCTCCCGAGTGTGGTCTACCTGGGACGGTATGATCGTTGTCTCCTTGCTATCGTCAAGTTCCATCACATCCCTCCTTCGGTGAGAGGGTGGGGAGAATTCATTGACCACATCTGGGGATTATTGCATGACCGCTGACACCAACCCCACCCTCGTGCAGCGGGTGTGGGATGCACATGGCCTCAAGCCCCATCTGGTCCGTTCCTTCAAGCTCAGCCGGGATCCCCACTTCAAAGAGAAAGTGGCTGATGTCGTGGGCTTGTATCTGAATCCGCCGGAGCACGCGCTCGTCCTCAGCGTGGATGAGAAAAGCCAGATCCAGGCCCTGGACCGCACCCAGCCAGGCCTCCCGATGAAGAAAGGCCGTGGTGGCACCATGACACACGACTACAAACGCCACGGCACGACGACGCTCTTCGCGGCACTGAGTATGCTCGACGAAACGGTTGTCAAGACCGAAGTTGGTTGTCCACAAATCACCGATGTGAGATGTCCTCTTTCCACCGATGAGATTGTCCGGTCCTTAGGGTTAGGCTGAGGCATCGGTGGTTACCTCCTCGGGAGCCGGGCTCAGCGGGCGGCCGAAGAGCCCGGCCTTCTTTTTCTCCCGCAGCCGGTAGCTCTCCCCCTTGATGTTGAGCGTCGTCGCATGATGCAGGAGCCGATCCAGGATCGCCGTCGCCAGGACATGATCGTTGAAGATCTCGCCCCAGTCCGCGAAGCTCTTGTTGCTGGTCACGATCAAGCTCCCGCGCTCGTAGCGACGGACGAGCAGCCGGAAGAACAGGCTCGCCTCTTCCCGCGACAGGGGCAGATAGCCGACCTCATCCAGAATCAACAGGCGTGGATAGGTGAACTGCTGCAGCGTGCGCTCCAGTCGGTTCTCGTGCCGCGCCCGGATCAGCCGACTCATCAGCGTCTCCAACGTCAGAAACAGCACGGACGCACCCACTTCGACGGCTTTGATCCCGAGCGCGATCGCCAGATGGCTCTTGCCGACGCCCGGCGGGCCCAACAGGACCACGTTCTCGGCCCGTTCGACGAAGCTCAGCCCCGCCAGCTCCCGGACCACCTTGCGGTCCAGTGAGGGTTGGCACGCGAAGTCGAACTGCTCCAGCGTCTTCACCCATGGGAACCGCGCCATCCGCAGCCGCATCTCAATGCCCCGCTGTTGGCGCCCGCGCCATTCCGCGTTGAGGGCCCGGGCGAGGAACCCTTGGTAATCGAGGTCGCCTTTCGCCGCCTGCTCACAGACGCCGTCGAGTTGGGTGAGCAGATGTGTGCTAGGCTCGAAAAAGTGGACGCCTTCAACCTACAATGAGAGGTCTGGAGGTGTGAGATGGAACAGGTGCCGCGACAGCAGTATACAAAGGAATTCAGGGAGCAGGCAGTGCGGCTGGTCCTGGAACAGCCGTTGACGATTCCGGAGGCCGCCAGACGCCTGAGCATGTCGGGCAGGACGCTCGAGGGCTGGGTGTGTCGAGCTCGGCAGGGCCAGCTCGCGACGCTGGGCGAGAGCCGACGGCCCGTGACGGAGCTGGAGGCCGAGGTGTCTCGGCTCAAGCGCGATCTCGCTGAAGCGCGGATGGAGCGGGACATCCTAAAAAAAGCCACCGCGTACGTTGCGAAGGCGCAGCTGCCCGGTACGCGCTCATGAGGACGCTGCGTCTCCACTACCCGCTGAGTCTGTTGTGTCGAGTGCTGGAGGTATCCCGAAGCGGCTACTATGCCTGGCAGCATCGGCGGCCGTCGAAACGCGCCCAGGAGAATGTGCGGCTAGAAGTGGCGATCCAAGCTGCCCATGTGCGCACCCGGCACACGTATGGCCCGGAGCGCCTCCAGGCGGAATTGCGTGCGGACGGCTTCCCCGCCGGGATTGGGCGCATCAAGCGGCTACGCAAGAAACTGAGCCTCCGTTGCAAGCAGGTGCGCCGGTTCACGACCACGACGGATTCGAAGCACGCGCTGCCGGTGGCGGAGAATGTCTTGGCCCAAACGTTTGTCGCCACGCGCCCGAACGAGACCTGGGTCACCGATATCACATATATCCCCACGGCAGAAGGGTGGTTGTATGTGGCGGGGATCAAAGATCTGTATACCTGTGAGGTAGTCGGGCATGCGATGGAGGGCCGCATGACGACGGACTTGGTAAGGCAGGCGCTGGTCATGGCACTGGGGGCGAAACGTCCGCGCCCGGGACTGATCCACCACTCCGATCGTGGCTCGCAGTATTGTGCCCAGGACTATCAGGATCAGCTGCGGCAGTTCGGCCTGATCCCGTCCATGAGTCGGAAGGGGAACTGCTATGACAACGCCCCGATGGAGAGTTTCTGGGGGACGCTGAAGAATGAACTGGTGCATCATCGTCGCTACGAAACCCGTGAGCAGGCTCGGCGCGAGATCACGGAGTATATCGAGCTATTCTCTAACCGGCAGCGGCGACATTCTCGACTCGGGAATTGCTCGCCCGCGGCATTTGCCCAGCAGTGGGCCCGTCAGCAGTCGGCGGCGTGAGGCTGCGACTCATGGCGTCCACTCTTGACAACCGGGGTCAATGTTCCATCTTGAGCCGATCGAGGAGGACGCTCAGCTCCATCATGGCGTCACCTCCTCATACACGGCCAGGGGCCGCTGTTCGACTGCCAGCGTCTGAGCCCACAGAGCCGCATGATGAGCTGAGATGGTGACCCAGCCCGGCTCTCCCGAGACCACCCGGTGGGTCGCCACGCGTCGCTCGCCGTCATAGACAACCAATTCGCCTTCGAGCGTGAGCCGAATCTGGACAGAGCGGCCTGCCAGCTGAGCCGGGACGCTGTAGCGACGACCACGGACGTCAATGTAGGCATCCCAGCTCACTTGCCGGAGCTCCTGATAGGCGGTGTCGTACCGCACGGCCGACAAGGATCGTAACGTGGGCGCCTCGCGGGCAAACCGCTCAATCACGATTTCCTGCACGGTCCCGTGACAGCGCTGGTCCGCCTCCTCTCGCAACCACTGTTCGGCGAGCTGATTGAGATGCGCCCAACTGTCGAAGGCGCGATACCGAACAAAGAAGTGGTGTTTCACATAGCCCACCATCCGCTCATCCTTGCCCTTCGTCTGTGCGCGGGCGGGGCGGCAGGCGCGGGGCACAAACCCATAATGGCCCGCCAGGTCCACAAACCGTGGATGGAACCGAGCAGGACCGCCTCGCGGATGCAGGAGGACGGCCGCCTTCTGATTGTCCACCAGGACCTCCTCCGGGACGCCGCCGAACCACTCGAAGCTTCGGATCAGCCCCTCATAGGTGTGCTCGGCGTCCTCGCGGTCCGTGCACCAGAAGTGGAACCGCCGCGAGAAGCCCAGCGTATTGACGATGAAGTGGACGGTCGTCTCGACGCCGGCAATCAGCGTGCGCTGCTCGGCCCAATCGCTCTGGAGCTGCCGGCCCGGAGCCGTCTCAAATCGCACGGTGACGCGGCTCGCCCGCATCGCCCGCTTCGGCCGGATGTAGTCCCGCAAGATCGAGAGCTGTCCGGTGTAGCCCTTGGTCTGCAACTCCCGAAAGATGACCACCGCGTTCCAAACCCCGTCGGCTAGGAAGCGGTCAATGTCGGCTCGATAGGCATCCAGCTGACTGCCCCGCCGACTCGACCGCGAGGCTGGAGCTCCACCCCGCGCCAGCGTGCGGCGCACCGTCCGAGGATGCACTCCCACCTGTTTCGCGATGTCGCACATAGAGAGTCCCCGTTGTGCCAATGCCTGAATCACCATGAAGTCCTCCTTTCGCAGCATCCGTCCCTCCTCCAACTGGATAATTGGTGAAGGGACATGGTCGTCGGTCTTTAGGGGACTTTTCAGTTCGGTGATTTGGTGACGTATATCATCGGCGCTGACAGGAGAGTACGGCGGTAGGAAGAGCAGCGTGGCGCCGGTGGCTGCGATAAGCTGCGCCGTCTCTGGCGATTTGTGAAAGGTTGCATGATCGAGTATGACGAGATGCTGGGCATTGAGGCGTGGGCACAGCCTTGTTTGCAGCCAGGTGTTGAAGACCACTGTATCGCATGTGCCTTCGAAGAGCAGCGGTTCTTCGAGTCGCCCGTCCATACGGGCGGCAATCAGCGAAGTCCGTGGCCGTCGATGCCCGGAGACCAGACCGTCCACGCGTTGGCCCCTCGGCGCATACCCATACCGCCGCGCCGTCGAAGAAGCAAAGCCGCATTCATCGATATGGACGGGCCGTTTGCCGCGGCGAAAGAACCGTTCCCGCAGGCGCAGGAACCGTTTTCGTTGCTGCGGATCGCGTTCTTGGTAGCCCATCCTTTTTTTTATGGGTCAATGCCTGTTTGTGGAGTGCGTTCCAGATGCAATGCCGGGACACCTGGAAATGCCGCGCCCGTTCCGCTTGTGTCCAATCGGGATGAGCCTCCACATGACGGCGCAATTGCTCCCAATCCAGCTTGTGGGCACGGCGAGGACCGGGGCGCTTGTAGGTTACGCCGCCAGGCTTGAGCCACCGGTACACGCTGGCCTCACCCACCTTGAACCGCCGAGCCGCTTCGGCCTTGCTGCCGCCGCTGCGCACAAAATCCACCACCCGTTGACGCAAGTCTCCTGAGCATCTCATGCCCCCATGATCGCCCAAATCGCTCCTCATGTCTATCGGTAATTGCGGGCGTCGCTATAATTCAGTCCGGTGCCTACTGATTGTGCTCCTGCGATTGGAACGATCGTTTGAGGACCCTGGACGTGCGAGAGCAGTGGAGATTCCGTGAAAGAAGAGAATCCCTGGCACAACGCGACTATCCTGAGCCGACGCCAGGGCGAGGCTCTGTTGGATACACGCCGCCCATATTCGTTTGTGAAGGCACAGGTGTACCGCTCTTGATTTCTTGGACATTGACATGGCCATATCCTGTGGGTCGCGTCGCGTGGCGATCGTCATGTCTGGGCCGACGGTGTGCGTCGAGTAGTCACGACCACCCGGTGACCTGCTAGATTCTCTCATTGATCCACACTCTCATGCAGCGGTCGGCGTCGCCGGGAACTCGTGACACACTTGAGCCGGTGCGCGCAACCCATGCCGCTCGACCAGCCACTGTACATTATAGATGAATAAATGAGTAGCCAGCCGTGGAGGGCATGGCACAGGTCTTCGGCGGTCTGGAACGTTCGCACCAACCGGAACTGCTCCTTGAGCGTCCGGATGAACCGTTCCGCGACCCCGTTCCCTTCCGGAGCCCGCACGAACGCCGGACTCGACGTCATCCCGAGGAAGCGGAGCTCGGCCTGAAAGTCCGCACTCATGTCCTGACGACCATGATCATGCCGCACCGGCACACCCATTGCGATACCGACCGAGTACGCGTCGAACTGCGGTCGTACGCCCTGGCAAATCGGCTCCAACGCCCCGAAGCGGCTCACCCGGGTCGCCGCATGAACCCCGACGCCTTCAAGGCGTACAATGATCGATGGCCACGAAGCCGTCCTCCAGCGTCACCGTGCTGGTCGCATCGATACCCCACATCTGCTTGGTCGTGATGGTCTCAGCTTGGTGCCGAGGCCCAAGCACCCGCTGTGCGTGGCTAGGGGCCAGGAGCTGGGCCTGCCGCATGAGCCGCTGGATGTGGTGTCAAGGATCACCCACACCATGTACCTGGTTATGGTCACCAAAAATTCTCCACCCAGGTAAATCACCGGTGACACCTTCTCGATTCGCACGGAATGCCTATCCATAGAAGGTAGTAATCGCCTCAACAACCTCGGCCTGCTGCTCTGCGGTCAGTTCGGGGTAAATCGGAATCGCTACGGTCTCCTTTGCTGCCCGCTCCGATTCCGGGAAGTCTCCTTCCCGGTGCCCCAAGTAGAGAAAACACTCCTGCAGGTGGAATGGAACCGGGTAGTAGATCTCGGCACCAATTCCTTTCTGCTTTAAATGAGCTACGAGCGCATCTCGCTGCTCGACTCTGAGCACAAATTGGTTATAAATGTGATAGTGCTTAGCGCCAGACTTTCGGTATACGGGCTCTGGTAATTTCACTTTCCCATTCTGTGTGAGGCCGCTCTGCTTGAAGAGAGTCTCGTATCCAATGGCATTCTCCTGCCGTCTTTTTGTCCACCCATCGAGATAATCGAGCTTTACGTTCAGGACCGCAGCCTGAATCGTATCGAGACGAAAGTTCCCTCCAATCCTCTTGTGATAGTACTTTGGCTTGCTCCCATGGACTCGTAGGACCCGCATCCGCTCCGCGAGATCTGGATCGTTGGTGATGGCCATCCCGCCATCGCCTAAACATCCAAGATTCTTGCTCGGGAAGAACGACAGGCAGCCGATGGTCCCGATACTACAGGCTCGCCGCCCGTCATGGTATTCCGAGCCAATGGCTTGGGCTGCGTCTTCGATGATGCTCAGATTGTGCCGCTTGGCGAGATCCATAATGGGAGCCATATCGGCGCATTGTCCGTAGAGATGGACCGGAATAATCGCCTTGCTTTTGGCTGTCAAACCCGACTCAATTTTGGCGGGATCGATGTTATAGGTGACGGGCTCGATGTCTACAAGTACCGGCTTGGCTCCCAGTCGCGCGACTGCACCGGCCGTGGCAAAAAATGAATAGGGCGTCGTGATGACCTCATCACCAGGACCAATGCCGAGAGCCATGAGGGCGACTAAGAGGGCGTCGGTGCCGGAGGTCACGCCGATACCATACTTACTCTGGCAATAGGTGGCCACACGTTCCTCCAGCTTGCCCACATCCGGACCGAGAATAAAGGCCTGGCTCCGGAAGATCTGCTCCAGCACCGCCATGATTTCCTGGTGAAGCGGCTCGTGATGTGCTTTCAAATCAAGTAATGGAACACCCATGAAAATCTCCTCGGTTAAATGCTAGATTGCCTTCATGCCAGTTTATTCAACGTGAACTGCCCCTCACCGGTTGGATAGGATAGATTCTTGCCTTCGGTGCGTCGATACACGCGATTCAGAGAAGCGACAGCTGAACAACATCGCTTAAGGACGTACGTGGTCGCGCATCGAAGCTCCTAGGTCTTGTAACACTAACGCAAGCCCTCGACGATCAACGCGAACGTGATGAACGCGACAAACATGACATCGAGTTTTTCAAACCGTGTGAACATGCGCCGAAATCCCTTGAGCCGACGGAACAGCCATTCGATCTCATTGCGTCGTTTATACAAGGCTCGATCGTATTCCCATGGCGTGAGGCGATTGTGCTTGGGCGGCACCACCGGTACATACCCTCACTCCACGGCCAGTTGCCGCGTCTCATCGCCTTCATACGCCCGATCCATCACCAGGTGGATCGGACGTGGTATGCGTCCGAAGCGTTGCAACAGCATTCGCCCCTCGGGTGCATCGTGGGCTTGGCCGGGGGACGGAGCAAACGTTATGGCCGTTCGAGCATCCACGGCAAGCAGATGAATCTTGGTCGTCCATCCGCCGCGGGACTGACCAATGGCTTGCGGGCCGTTTTTTTAACGCCCCCGTGCCATCTGGATGGACCTTGACGATGGCACTGTCCAAGGCGACGGCTTCGATTCTCGCGCGGATGATCTGTGCGTGCTGTAACTGGGCAAAGACGCGATCCAGCACCCGCTCTTCGACCAACGATTCATGCGGGTATAGATGGTGTGCCAGTTGCCGAATCGCTTGGGTAGACCGCGCCATTTACACCCCTGTTCGGCAACGTACAGAATGGCGTTGGGCACATGCAGATTGTCGAGCGTCACGTTGCCTCGTTGCCTCGGCAACCACGGTGCGATGTGGCGATACTGGGCGTCGGTGATTTCCATGTCCGCAGTATCGCATAAAATGGTCATTAGTGTTAACAGGACCTAGGGAAGATCTGATTAGGGCGTGTCATCAATAGTTTTCCGGGTTCACAAGGCAATCTGGCTGTGATTCACTCTTCGTAGGCCGAAGGAGGGGCCTGCGGATGGTGAGACGATACGGGTTGCGTGATGACCAGTGAGAGAAAATCAAAGGCATGCTGCCCGGCCCTGACGACACGGTGGGGGTGACGGCCAAGGATAACCGGTTGTTTGTCGATGCGGTGTTGTATCGGTATCGCGCGGGGATCCCGTGGCGAGATTTGCCAGAACGGTTCGGGGATTTTCGGGTCGTCCATACGCGCTGGAGCCGAAGCGGCGTCTGGAAACGGGTGTTTGAACGGCTGGCCGCCGACCCCGATAATGAATACGCCATGATCGATTCCACCATCGTCCACGCCCACCAGCACAGCGCGGGCGCAAAAGGGGGGACCACACACAAGAAGCGATCGGACGCAGCAAAGGCGGGCTGACCACAAAAATCCACGCCACCTGCGATGCGCTCGGGAACCCCACCGGCTTTCATCTCACGCCGGGACAAGCGCATGATCTTGAGGGCGCCGATGTGTTGCTGCCCGGCATTGACGCGAATGCTGTCATCGCCGATAAAGCCTTCGATGCCGATGAACGGGTGATTGAACCGCTGCAACACGCGGGCAAAACCATCGTCATCCCGCCAAAATCCAACAGGACCGTTCCACGCACATACGATGAAGACCTCTACAAGGCGCGGCACCTGATCGAGAACTTTTTCGCCAGACTGAAACAATTCCGGGCTATTGCGACACGCTACGACAAACGTGCTTCCAACTTCCTCGGCGCGATCTATCTCGCGGCTTCAATGATATGGCTTAATTGATGACACGCCCTAATTCACATTTCCACTCGGTACTCTGTTCCTGGGCTGGTCCCCAGGACCCCGTCGGCGGGCATCCGTTGCTCCGAGAACCTTGTTGTGGGCCACCACCGTCTAATCGCCCGCTGCCAGCTCCCGGACACATATTCCCTCCGTCTCCGCCAAGAGTCGCCGGCGTGCCACATACAGATTTTCCAACCCGCAACTGATATACAGCCAATGGGTATTCTTCGCGAGCTCCCGGTACCGGACTTTGGCCCAGCCGAAGATCCGTTTGATCACCAAGAGTGCATGTTCGACCTTCGCCCGGACTTTCGGCTTCGTGCAGGTCCGAGCCCGCTCGAGTTCACTCAGCGGCCGATAGCGATGGGCTTTGGTCTGCACGAAGCTCTTGGCCGAGGGAGCATGGCGCTGAATCACGTCATGTTGTCCGCTATACGCAGCATCACCCCACACTCGCGTCTCTTTCCCATGCAGCAACTCCGGTAGTACCTGGCTGTCATGCACATTCGCCGCCGTGGCTGCCACTGAGTGAACCAGCTTCGTCTGGCCGTCCACCCCAATATGCGCCTTCATGCCGAAGTACCACTGCTTCCCCTTCTTCACCTGATGCATCTCCGGATCCCGCTCCTTCGTGCGATTCTTCGTCGAACTAGGGGCGCTGATGATGGTGGCATCCACGATGGTCCCGTGGGTGGCCAGATACGTCCCGATTCGTGCAAAGAGCTGCTTGCCGATCTGATGCGCTTCCAACAGATGACGGAACTTGCAGATCGTGGTCTCATCGGGAACCGACCGCGACCCAGATCAATCCCGACGAATTGCTGCATGGCCCGCGAGTCGTACAACGCGTCCTCCACAGCCGGATCCGACAGGTTGAACCATTGTTGCAGACACTGCAGCCGCAGCATCCGTTCGATGCCCACCGGCGGACGGCCCGGCTCGTCGGCCTTGGGATACACCGGCTCGATGACCGCCACCAATTCCGCCCACGGCACGACACGGTTCAGCTCATCGAGGAACCGCTCACGGCGGGTCGGCTTACGATAGTGCTCGAATGTGACTTCTGCAAAGGTCTGTTGGTGCATGGGCGCGTCTCCCGTTCAGGGCTGCACTCCTCATAGCACATCACCAACGGGGAATAAATCAGACCTTCCCTCAGATTTGCGACTCCCGATGCCTCAGAAACAAGAAGCAGATCGCTCACACTGTCCGTGACAATCCGATTGATTTCCTCCGGCCCCTACGACCAAGTCCAGAACATGTTGCCCATGAGCGGAAATGTTAGCCTCCATCCGCTCGGTCTCCTGGAATTGAAACATGTCCCCTTCGGGCAGGCTGAGCACCGCTCAGCACATTAAGCAGCAGCTGGTGTAGCCGCATGGCAATCTCTTTTCGATTGTACAGTCGCTCTGCAGCACAGCGCCCGGCTCGTCCCAGTTCCTGGCGCAATTCAGGGTTCGAAGCTAGCTTGCGGACAGCCTGTTCGAGGCCTCGCACATCTTCATAGGGAACCACCAAACCAGCTCGGGCATCAAGCACACGCCGAGCCCCCTCCCCTCCGCCGGCAAAGAGAATAGGCAATCCGCTGGCCATCGCTTCATAAATCTTACTGGGCACAGAACCGGGTATTGAAAATTTAAGCACGTGGAATCCCACCTGGGATACCGCCAGCAAGGCAGGAATTCTTTCCTTGGGTAGTGCTCTTAGTAGTCGCACATTGAGCAGATTCTCAACTTCGATTCGGCGTTGCAGGGACTCACGCTCCGCACCCTCACCCACCAGCACGAACTGAACATGGTCCAAATCGCGAACAGCCGCAGCAACATCAAGAACCACACCCAGGCCCTGTGCCATCCCCATGACTCCGGCATACGTAAAGGTGACATGATCCGTAGCCCCCAGCAGAGATTGAGCCTCGTCATCGGCAAATTGGGGACCGAACCGATCAACGTCGACACCGTTGGTAATGACTTCCGCATCTGTCGAGGGACATCGATGCCGCACTGATTCAACGATTTCGTTCGACGTACCTGTCACTAAAGCAGCCCTTTGGTAGTATGACAATTCGAGAGTTTCAGCTCCGGCAAGAATCAGTCGATTCTTGACCACTCCCATATATTTCGCCGATTCGGGCCACAGATCGGAAACATTGAAGACCATCGGCACACCCCAGTGTCGGGACAAGCGGATACCGGCATGCCCGAGGAACAGCGGTGGTGACTCCACAAACAACACATCCGGTTTGGCACACAGCGTTGGTCCCCAACGAACCGCAGATCTAGCAAATGAGAAATAACACATTAGCCGTTGGACGAAACCACTTTGAGCAGGGCGTAGTGGTACTCTCACCACTGAAAGCCGACCCAATGCTTCTTTCACGGGATTTCCAGGGTCGTAGCCTTCAAAGATTCGCCCCGTAGGGTAATTAGGCAGAGCGGTGAGCACTTCTACCTCCCACCCCAAACCGGAAAGCTCCTGCCCAAGCTCAAAGAGACGTGTCTGGGCAGCCCCGATTTCAGGAGGGAAATATTGTGTTAACAGAAGTAGCCGTGGCATGAATTTCTAAATCCCAGCTTGGGCGAACAGTCCTGTACCGACATCGGGCCTTTCATCATTTCTGCTTAAGATATACATAAGATGCATAATGATCGTTCACTAAATTCGTTTAATTACCGCAAGATAGTGTGTATTAAATAAACGGATTCGTTCGAGGACATAACACCCCAGCCATGTATAGGGCGCAAGTAAGCGGCACAACGGCGGTGCCAGCGAGACCCTATGGAGGTCAATATGACAGTCTGGGAATAGATGAACGATCTCACGCTTTCGTATACCTCGCACATCGGGATTCGACGGATTGTTGAGGAGGAAGTCATACCAAAGAATAAAGCCTTCTTCTTTCAGCACACGAAGCATTTCACGAGCGACCATTTCTTTGATGGTAATATCGAGGATAGACGAAAAGACTGTGAACTGTGCAACGAGGTCGAAGCTTGCGGTATTGAACGAGAGCCTCGTAGCGTTGTCGCAGTGAATTTGCATTCCCGGAGGGCTTAACTGCCTTGCTTGGGTCACACGGTCTTGAAGAACATCGACCCCTGTCACATTTTCGGGGTACGCTCCCCATTTGATGAACTGACGAAGCCACTGCCCCTGTCCACATCCAATCTCGAGAATTCTTTTTTCTTGGATATGTTGGAAATCTGTTGCTCTCAAGACAGCCAAGATATCGCGTTCCAGCTCCTGAACCCTAAAGACGTGCGCGTGATTGAACCATGAATATCGGAACGATCCCTGCCGTTTCGCGTAAACCGATCTAATACGCGTCTCTTCCGATTCAAGATCTACCTCGGATTGATCCATCATTGCGCTTCCTTATTTTCTCAACACTTCAGAGCAAGAAGTCAAAAGATATCAAGGTCGGCCGTGGTGTCCGCAGTTTAAAGGTGTGAAGTGCCTCAAGTGCCCAGTATCCGCAAATTGAATTTTTTATTCTTGTACACAGGATCAAAAAATCTAGCAAGGCCCGATGTACTGCCTTAAAACTGTCCCCTTGACTGATAAAGCAACTCCCCGTAGATTGAGGCAACTCAGAAGGAGAACATTCGGGCAGATGAGGTCTCCCTCGCAAACGACGGTACCTCGAGAGTAGAACAGGATGATGGCTTCGGCGATCCTCAACGAAAGGAGTGGATCGGCGAAGCGGTCGAAGTTTAGCGAAAAGCAGATCGTCTACGCCCTACGCCAAGCCGAATCCGGTACCTCGAGTGGCGATCTGTGGCGGCAATACGGGATTGCCGAGCGAACTTTCTAGGCCTGGAAGACGAAGGACGCCCACCTGAGGATAAGCGAATTCCTGCGGCTGCGACAGCTCGAAAAAGAGTACAGCCGGTTGAAACGGCTGGTGACAGACCTCTCGCTGGCCAAACCTATGTCGTCGGATGCACTCCGAAAAAAGTCTGAGGCCCGCTCGCCGCCCACACAGCTCACTCGGGCACCTGGCTCCGTGGGAGTTCGTCCGTCAACGTGAGGATGAACGGATCGTCGAGGAAGCCTCCTGCTCTGGTTAAGAACTGTCTCGTCAAGGAGCCAGCGTCACCGGCCAGAATTGCTCCCTTCGAACTGTATCCTTAAGGGGGGAAATTTACAGGCTGTGTTCATCTATAGTCAGCCTCAAACTGAGAGTACCCGTCGTCTGTTTGCGTAGCCCAATGGACAGAGATTTTCATTCGATGGATTCTGCAATCAAAGTTAATTTCAGAAAGGATGTGTCTCGTATGGACTCTCGTCAGGAAATAACTGTACATCCGCTGCAGCGCCTCGATTATTTCATGGAATGGGGAGGGAAGGCGTGGCAGCATCTCATGACATATGCATTTGAGCATTTCATAGGAAGGGACTTACGGGGCCAACACGTGCTCGAAATTGGCACACGTTATGGGAAAATGGCATGTTTGTTTGCTCTTCTTGGCGCCAAAGTTATTGGCCTTGATTTAAATAGAAAGTCCTTAGCGCTGGCTTGTGAGGAGGCAGCAAGATTGAAGGTCTCAGATATGACCTTATTTGTTCGAGACGTAGGTGATTTGTCAACTGTGAATGCTAACTCCTTCGATGTGGTGTTCTCGAAAAGCGTCTTGGTCATGGTTCCGGACTTGGTCCGTTTCCTCGAAGAGGTTAAGGAAAAGCTAAAGCCTGGCGGGAAGATTGTGTTTTTGGAGAATGCGAAGGGATCTTGGTGGGTACATCTCCTCCGCACGTTCCGACATGGAAAATGGGACCATAAGAAAGCGCGGTATTTTACTTCAAACGAAATAAGATTGATCTCAGAAGTTTTTGATGGATTTGTCGTGAGAAGTTGGGCGTTTCCCCCAGTTGTTCTCATGATGGGGCACAAACCAAAGCCGGTTAATCTTCATGCGGTACAGTCTCATATCGGGGCAGTATGCCTTGCTCACTCCGTACCGGGAGGTCATGTCAATAGGTGTGTAAATTGAATCAGGCGGCGACCTCCTGGTGGATGACCTCGGGTGTCTGCTTCCTTCCGTCGACAATCGGGACTCCAGCATAGATCAGGGGCAATAACTCCAGCGCATTCAAGCGCCGGAACGGCTGTTCTGCGACCTGCAAGACTTTCCAGATCAAGGTGGTCGCCGACTCCACGCATTTGAACCGCTTGCCCGCCGTCGTCCGAAGCCGGACCGACGCAAACGGCGATTCCACCACATTGGTGGTCCGCAAATGCCGCCAGTGCTCCTGCGGGAAGTGATAAACCTATAAACGGCAGTTGAAGCAGCGGCAGGCTCCGGGAGAGCCTTGCTGGGATCGGAGGGACGGGAGATTTCTTCGCACGAAGGAAGTCACCCCATGGGTGAGGCGCTACACAAGGTCGGAGCGGGACAGAACGGGGCGATCGCGCTAGATACGTTCGGGGGACGCATCCATGTCGAGTGGGATCCCGCTGTAGCCGTCACGCCGCTTGGCCAACTCCCCTTTTTCATCGAGTTTCTCAAAGTGAGCGGTCTGTTTGAAACCTGGGTGGCGGACTGCCCGCTGACATTGTGTCTGAATCCGCCGGAGCACGCGCTCGTCCTCAGCGTGGATGAGAAAAGCCAGATCCAGGCCCTGGACCGCACCCAGCCAGGCCTCCCGATGAAGAAAGGCCATGGTGGCACCATGACACACGACTACAAACGCCACGGCACGACGACGCTCTTCGCGGCACTGAGTATGCTCGACGAAACGGTCATCGGCGACTGCCTGCCGCGCCATCGGCACCGAGAATTTCTCCGGCTCCTCAAGAAGATCGATGCGGAGACGCCTGCGGCTCTCGACCTGCATCTGATCCTGGACAATTACGCCACACATAAGCATCCCACCGTGCGCCGGTGGGTGCGGCGGCACCCACGCTTCCACCTGCACTTCATCCCGACGTCGAGTTCGTGGCTCAACACCGTCGACGCTGGTTCCGCGACCTGACGGAGCGGCGCATTCGCCGTGGAGGCTTCCGCAGCGTCCCGGAGCTCATTCAGGCGATTGAGGAGTATCTCCGCCACCATAATAGTGCCCCGAAACCGTTCGTCTGGAAAAAATCCGCGCAGGAGATCCTGGCGAAAGTGCACCGAGTCAGGATCTCCCCGGATAAGACAAGAACAGCATGAAACACTACACTAGCTCGACCCGAGCGGCGTGATGGTAGACGTGACAGGAAGGAATTTCCAAGGATTCCAGAACTATCAAAGCACGATCCTGTCTTTCCCCTCAACTCAGAAAACTATGATCTCGCTTGGTATGTAGAGATTAGTTAAGGCTCTGCGGGTTCCGACAGGTTCATCTTGTGTGGAATACAAAATGTCCATGTAGAGCACATACTGATATGCACCACTCCCCATGTGTTCAAGCTCTGGAGGCCCCCACACCACCGATTTGCCTATACGTGGTACGCGGACAGACAAACCGGTGGCGGATGCTATGCGGGCGGTTAATCGAAAAACCAATAGATAGTGAGCTATCCCTAGGCCAATCGACTCACAGCAGCACCAAGCACTTCAGTTAACAGCCTGGAGCGACGTGGGTGCAGCGAGGGTCCTACTACCGTAGTATTCATAGGCGCCGATATCATAGGCAGATAGCTTTGGTCGGATCGTGCCGGAGTACGATATTTTGGCCGCAGAGATGGACAAGCCGTTGTCGATGGCCGGGCTTCCTGAAGCCAGGGAGAAATTTGGCGATGATGGAAGTGTGGCTGGAGCGTTGACGAATTTCGGATGGTAGCTATTCACGAGATTGCCGGATTGCGTGTAGCTGCCTCCAGAACTGAGAAACTTCGTACCGCCGGATCCACTCGCGTAGGCAATATTGTTTCTGATCACAATCCCAGTGCTGCCTGTTCCCGTGAAGACAATCCCATTCGTATGGTAAGAAGCACATTTGGCACAGTTCTCATAGAGAATATTATTCTCAATCCGCGCATTGTCACCGTTGTCGCCCCAGATAACGATGCCAGCGCCATAACCGTGGTAGGCAATGGTATTGTTGGTAATGACCCAATTGCGAGAGAGGGCGAAATCCGACCCCGGATGTGCACTGGACTTGTAACTGACCGTTCCGTTCAGTTGGACGCCTATGGCAAGGTTGTCGTAAAAGAGATTGTTTGTGACTGTGATTGCCGTTCCATTCATATAAAGGCCGTGGTGTTGGTTGCACATTGAAGGAGTGCTACCACAGCGGGAGAAATCGCCATTGTGGTTGATCTTGTTCCGGTCGATCAGCGACTTGGTGGCATTCCCGTAAATCCCCTGCGTAAGATGATGATGAATCCAATTCCGCCGAATCGTTAAATTCTGGCCGTTGATTATTTTGAGGCCAACGTACCCATTCCGAAGCTCAAACCCCTCGAACGTGATCCAAGCGATCGCATTCTGACTACCAGAAAAGCTTTTAAAAAGAAGCTGTCTAGTTGATGTCCTGTCGATAAAATTAATGATAGGGAATTCGCCAGGAGCGTTCAGGAGCTTAATGGGAGTCGATGAGGTGCCGGATCTTCCGAATTGGATCAACCCTTCCATGTACGTCCCGCCCCGGACATAGGTGGTATCCCCCGCGACCATTTTGGATGTCGCGTAGGCCACCGTCCGCCACGGCTTGGAGCTTGTGCCAGAATTGCTATTGTTCCCGGTGGTGGCGACATAGTACGTCGCCGCGTGGGTAACCACCGCGGGTAAGAAGGCACTGGCCAGTATGCAGGCACCGATCGCTCGCTTGAGTCGAAGCATATGGAGTCTCCTTATTAGATTAGGTATACTTGTAACCTGCAACACGCTGAGCAGTTCCCCGGAATCAGGTTCAGCGCTATTTCGTTCAGTAATCAATGAAAGCAGTAAGAGTAGCAGTAACCATGCCACATTGACCATTCGCTAAGTAGTTAAAAAATTGGGGAAAATGGTTCGCAAATATTGATTAGGCTGTAAGCACTGTAGGTGGGAGGAGACGCTGACCGTTCTGCTTGTCGAGACGCCTGACACGGTGATGACCACATCGAAGATCAGTCGACAGAGGAATACGACGAAGAGCCGATCTGTATAACGGCTGAATGCATTGGCCAGTTTAACCAGTTATTGCCGGCGTGCTTCTAACGCCGGTGCGCGTGATCAGCGCTAGGCTAGATGGGGGCCAACTTGGTCCTGAGCGTGCCCCTATTTCAAGCCGAAATGGATCACCCTGCAATCTGACTGATGTGCTGATGTGGTTGTGTTGGCCTATGGAAGATGTGATTTATTCTCCAGTCGGGATGTGCTAGTAGGAGCGCAGCACCGATAAGGAGGGGCAAATCCCATGCAGCAGACGTTTGCAGATGTGTCGTTTGCACAGTGTCGCAACCCTACCCGGCCGGAACGGTTTCTCGACGACATGAACTGCGTCGTGCCGTGGGCGAACATGCTGGCCACGATCGAGCCGGTCTATGCCAAGGGCGACAGGGACTGCAGAACGCAAGGCGGCGCTCGCCTTGCTAGACAGCCTGCCCACCCACGACGGATCACGCTGGCTGGCGAGCAGAGCGATGATACCCATCAATTCGTCCAGAATCTACGGGCCTTGCAGGTCACCCCCTAGGTGGTCCAGCTTACGACACACCGAGCCAATGAGATTGATCGCCGGCACCCCGGCTATGCTATGAGTCAACAGAAGCGCAAACGGGTCGAAGAGGTCTTTGGCTGGTTGAAGACGGTGGGATTGCTGCGCAAGGTCAAACTTCGGAGTGTGCAACGAGTCAGGTGGCCGTTCACCATCGTCGCGGCCGTGTACAACCTGGTGGGGATGAGCATCGACAGCTCGTGCGATTGGACTTGGGGTGCGTCCGTCTCATTCACCTTGAATTTTTCCGCAGCTTGCTAGTGCGCCAAGTCGATGATTGGATGTTGTTTCGATGCTGTTCAATAGCTGGACATTCTGGATCTTCTTTTCGCTGGTGCTGCCAACCTATTGGCTGCTACCTTTTCGCGCGCAGACGTGGTTCCTCCTCGCGGCAAGTTATCTCTTCTATGGCTGGTGGGATTGGCGGTTTCTGCCGCTGATCGCTTTCTCGACGGTGATGGATTTCTGCCTCGGTAACTTGGTGGCAGCCGCGCCTGAGGGCGCGCCTCGACAGCGCTACGTGCGGATCTCGGTAGTGGTGAATTTGTTGCTGCTCGGAATCTTCAAGTACTACAACTTCTTTGCACATGAAGTTACTGACGCGTTGAATGGACTCGGTCTGTCCGTGTCCTTGCCGTTTGTGGAGTTGGTTCTGCCAGTTGGGATCTCCTTCTATACGTTCCAAAGCATGAGCTATGTGTTCGATATCGCCCGTGGCGTGACGAAACCCGCGGCCAACTTCCGAAACTTCGCACTCTACGTCTCCTTCTTCCCACATTTGGTGGCAGGACCCATCATGCGTTCGGGAGCCAAAGGGCAGGACGAGTTAGGCCGCGGCCTACTCAAACAACTTGAGGTTCCGCGCGCGTGGCTCGAGGGGAATTTTGTCGCTGGGCTCTACTTCATCCTGATTGGCCTGTTCAAGAAGGTAGTGATTGGTGATAACATGGCATCGCTCGTGGACATGATCTTTAAGAAAGACACGTCCATGCTCACGGGTCCCGAATGTCTGGCCGCTATCTACGCCTTCGCATGGCAGATCTACGCAGATTTTTCCGGCTATAGTTCGATCGCACAAGGTATCGCCAAGTGGATGGGTGTCGACCTGATCACCAACTTTAAGACCCCGTACCTCGCCCTCTCGCCAGGCGATTTCTGGCGCCGCTGGCACATCAGTCTTTCGACGTGGCTCCGCGACTATCTTTATATACCGCTTGGCGGAAATCGCAAGGGGGAGGCAACCACATATCGCAACCTGATGATCACAATGGTACTCGGCGGCCTATGGCATGGTGCCAACTGGACATTCCTGTTTTGGGGCCTTTTCCACGGTGCGCTATTGTGCATTTACCGGCTGTTCAGCTGGGAACAGTCCATCCCTGCGACGCTTGCCGGGCGTACCTGGCGAGTGGTATTGATGTTCCACTTTATTTGCTTCGGATGGCTACTGTTTCGCGCCGAGGACCTATCGCAGGTGGCCGCATTCACACACTTGATCCTTACCGATTTCCGGATGACCCCGGGAGCGATGTCGATGCTCGCACTAGTCGCCTTTTACACGCTTCCGCTGTTCCTGTTCGAGATATGGGTCGATTCGCGAAAGGACCTGGCTGTATTCATACAGTGGCCCTGGACCATGTGTGCCGCCGTTTGTAGCTACTTCCTCCTGATGCTGGTCTTCTTTCCCGCACCCACTGCACATGAGTTTATATACTTCCAGTTCTGAGCTAAAGGTGACTGCCGCAATCGTACTGGTACTCAGCGCGGTGGAACTCGGCATGCGCGCGATTGATGACAAGTTATCGTTGGATCTGAAGCACATCAATGCCATTCCGTCAAGTGTTGCGGAGCTCGACAGGCAGCCTGCGCCGCACATTGTCTTCTTGGGGAATTCGCTCACGCGTGTGAGTATCTTGCTCAAGGTCATTACGGAGGTGTGGCCTGCGGCGCCGAGCATGGCGCGTATTCATCCCGATGATACAACGCTGCTAGACTGGCACTATATCTACCAGCGCTATCTCGGCCAGGCGCAGTCGCACCCTAATCTGATCGTGGTGAGCTTTGTGGGGTCACAGTTGGATGACAACCAGGCACTACATCTCGACCGGCTCGGTGCGCACTTCGCCGGTTTCCAGTTTGCACGTGAGGCGTTTAAGCACGATGTGCGCGAAACGGGTGATCGTGTGGAGTTTATGCTTGCGAGCGTATTCCACGCGATGGCGAACCGCGAACGGGTCCAGGATCGTGTGTTGGCCTCAATTCCGGGATACAAGGAACTTGCCAAGGCCATCAATCGCAGCGTGCGAGCCAAAGCAGACAAACCGGCACCCCAGTCTGGGGCTCGCTCTTATACGAGGCTGCTCCGCTTTCTCGCGGCGGCTAGCGCGTGTGGCGACAAAGTGCTGTTTGTGGCAATTCCGCTCCCGAGCTCTTACAAGATCGCAGACGAACTTCGCGCCGCCATTCGAGACGGTGGTGCGAATCTCATCGACATGCAGGGTGTGGAACCACTCACGGGTTCAGACTTTCCAGACGGCTATCATATGTCTGAGGAAGCAGCTCCGCGGTTCACTCGCTCACTCGGCCGCGTGATGACGGAAAACAAGTTCGTCCAGGCGGCTCTGCGCGTGGGCATCGAACACTAGAAGTCATTTCAAAACTTGCGGGACGGAAGCTCTTTCGAAAAATCGACAGTGTATGCATTCTAGCGTGTCATTCCAAATTATTGGAAATTATGGAAAAGTTTCCCTAGAAGGCATTACCATACTTGGGTTTACTGGTCGCATTCGTTGCGCTTGTGTATGCCGGCAGTATTGCCTTTGGTAATAGGGCCTTTCGTAACCATATGGTAGGCTGGGGGCTACTTCGGAATTTCAACGAAGAAAGGGATTGACGTTTGATAATGACTCATAATACTCCCAATCAAAGTCCTTTCCGTGTGGGGTACCTGATCGATAACCTTAATGCAGGGGGATCGGAACGGCAATTGTCTGAGCTTGCGGCCGGAATGGTAGATCGTGGTCATGTCGTGGAAATCTTTTGTTACAATGCCATGGGAGAGGGGGTTTTTGATCAGTATGTACAAGAACGAGGAGTGAAACTCCACCGAATGAAAGGGACGAGTAGACGTCAAAAATTGTGTGGGATAAAACGTTGGACCGAAACCTTTCGGCCACAAATTGTGCATGGCTTTATGAAACGTGCGTCAAGTCTGGCAGTAATGTCTAATTTACCATGGCGACGTTTTGGAGTGGTAGCGAGTGATTTCTCCACCGCCACCTATGCGCCACATAAACCCTCACTATGGGGGGCTTTGGTCTTGTTTCACCTTGCGGACCGCGTTGTAACCCAGACGGTAATGAACAGAAACAGCCTTTGCCGACTTGCTCCAATGCTTCGAGGCAAACTACGAATTATACGCAATGGTGTTGATGATACCCGTTTTTGTCCAATTTCCAAATTAGTTGGAAAAGTCTTCCGCTTTGTTTGCGTGGGGACGGTATCGGAAGTGAAAAATCCAGTTCGTCTGGTGCAGGCATTGCGGATTCTTCGTCAGCAAACTACGCACCCCTTTATTTTGGAATGGGTGGGACGTTATCAAAATACCTCCAAAGGTGAAGCGACCCAAGCCTATATGAAAGCTCGCCAATTGGTTGACGAGTACGGTTTGCAGGATGTGATCTCTTTTAAAGGTCTTTCGGAGTCCGTTGTTAATGAGTATCAGAGAGCCGATGCTCTTGTTCATGTCTCTGTGCAGGATGGAATTCCAAATGCTGTGGTCGAAGGAATGGCCTGTGGTTTGCCGATCGTGGTGAGTCGAGTCTCAGATCTCCCGCTAATTGTTGAGGCGGGTGAAAATGGAATTACCTGTAATGCTTTTGATCCAATGGACATAGCCCGTGCTTTGAAAACTATGTTGGAGATGCAGTCGTCAGATCGCACGGCCATGGGTTGCCGCTCTCGAAAACTGGCGAGTGAGTGGTTTGGTCTTCAACGTTTCGTCACGGATTATGAGGGTCAATATTCAGATATTATCAAGGTTTGCAAAGAGAGAAGGAGGGTATTTTCTCGGTGAAGAGTCAGTGGATCACGTTAGCTAGATATTGGATTCCCAAGCATATTAGATATTGGGTGCAACGATATGTTTGTCTCACTCCGCTCAAATTGCGGTGGAGCGAAGAAATATCTCCTCATTCTGGAATCCTTTCGAGTGACAATAATTCAAGTGGTGTCCCCTTCCGAATTGGAATCATCAAGAATCCTATGCAAGCACACGGATGTTATGTAGCCGCATGCTTGGAAATGGGAGTGCCGTTTAGGGTTATCGATCTTATGAAATCTGACTGGCTTAACCAAATACGGGAATCCTCCTGCGAGGTGATACTCGTTTGGGGGGATGCCTATTTAAGTATTTGGAACTCAATGATCAAGGATCGGATCGAAATTCTCGATCGCGAAATAGGAATTACGGTCTTTCCCACCACGCGTGAAATGTGGTTCTACGAGGATAAGCGCCGGTTGGCCTATTGGCTGGCAAGCAATAGAATTCCCCATCCGCGAACCTGGGTGTTCTATGATCTGGATGAGTGTCAGCAATTTGTTACTTCGTGTGACCTGCCTATAATTTTCAAAGCGAGTTTTGGAGCGGTGGCTTCCGGAGTAAAGTTATTCCATGATCGGGACAAGCTTCGGCGATTTGTAGGTAAGGTTTTTCAAGAAGGTTTTCAGCCCAATGGTCTCGATCGCCGAGACCGGCAATGGGGGACGGTGCTCCTTCAGGAATACATTTCCGTGCACAAAGAATGGAGATTGGTTAGGATTGGAGACTCATTTTTTGGTCACACAAAAGGTTGTGTTGACGGTTTCCACAGTGGTTCCGGATTAGTGGGGTGGGATGTTCCTGAAGAACGGCATCTTAATTTTCTTCTGGAGGTTACCGAAAAGGGACGGTTTCGAAGCATGGACGTTGATGTGTTTGAAACCACAGATGGTCGGCTGCTCGTAAATGAACTACAAGCGGTCTTTGGGGCGAGTCATTCGGTGGATCAGATGCGAAAAGACGGGATACCGGGAAGGTTTGTGCAAAAGGGAGGGAACTCCGAGTGGATTTTTGAGCCAGGAGATTTTGCACGAAATGCCTGTGCGAACGAGAGAATTCGTTACCTAATCGCATGTCGATCTGGGGCTCAGTCATTTGGAGGGCTGATGTGAGTTTGAAAGAGTTGACTCGGATGGGATTGAGTCAGGTCATCGTGGGCGCGGGAATGGCTAGAGTAAGTCGAAAGTTCTGCCCGAAAAATGGTGCAACAATCCTCTGTGGGCACCGGGTGACAGACGATGATGAAGGATGTCTTCCGGGGTTAAGGCCTTCTTGGCTAGCCGAGCAGCTCGACTATCTGAGTCGGCACTATCACTTCCTTCCCCTGAGTAAACTGCTTGATTGTTACGAACAACGCCAATCGATTCCACCTAATTCGGTCGTCATTACTTTTGATGATGGATTCCGCGATAATTTCACGAACGCATACCCCATACTTCAGCAGTATCATGTTCCGGCTACCGTCTTTCTGGCCACCGGTTGTGTGTCGAGTGGTGATTTACCTTGGCCCCAAAAGGTTGGTTACCTGTTTCAAAAGACAAAAGTTGACAGCTTGTGTCACATAACGACCAAGGAAATACCTGTGCCACTGAAATCACCAAGTGACCGAAATGCCGCAAGAACCACTGTCAGGAAAGTTCTTGGGCATATGCCTCGCGCTGAGCGAGAGCGGAGCATTGCGGAAGTGTCTGGGTTACTTCAGATAGAAATCCCGCGAGATCGAATGTTGACCTGGGATCAGGTCAAGACCATGCAGAAAGGAGGAATCGAATTCGGAGCGCATTCGTTTTCACATCCTTGGATGGCGCTGCTATCTCCAGAAGAAGCTCGATGGGAGATGGAAGCCTCTCTTCACGACATTCAACATCGTTGTGGAATTACACGCCCACCATTTGTTTTTCCAGCTGGTTCATTTACCCCTGACCTTGTGAAGCTGGCAATCTCTGTGGGGTTTCGGTGTGTGTTCCAATCTCATTATAGTTTGCGCGTCAATCAAATCGGAGTGAACGATCAGTTCTCATTATCCAGGATTGGACTCCCCAATGCACCGGGAGTCATATTGGAGGCGGAATTGGATGGCCCCTTCCATGCTCTGCGTGGACTTTATCGCTCCTAGTACTACTGTGTCATAAAACAGTTTATTATGGCGACATCTTCATGAGAGCAATGAGGTGCGCCATGAGCTGGAGCCTGGAGGCGAGATTTGAGCGATATTGCGACCGATTGATCGAGACGCTGAGGCCTGCGGATCGAGAGCAGCCTGCGCGCTGGTATCTGCAAGGATTGCTGCTGCCGGGGGAGCGCAAGAGCATTGAACCGATGGCGGCGCGAGTCCACCCGGAGCGCGTGCGTTCGGCCCACCACTCGATGCATCACCTGGTGGCCAAGGCAAACTGGAGTGATGCGGCGCTGCTGTCGACGGTGCCGCGGACCGTCCTGCCGAAACTGGTTGAGGAGGATGAGCTGGTGTACTGGATCGTCGATGACACGGGGGTTTCCGAAGAAGGGGAACCAGTCGGTCGGCGTGGCCCGCCAATACTGTGGCCAGACGGGCAAGCAGGACAACTGCCGGGTTGCCGTTTCGCTGTCGATCGCGAGCGACCGCGGGAGTCTGTCGGGTGGGATTTCAGTTGTACCTGCCGCAGAAGTGGACCGACGACCGGGCGCGGTGCCGCAAGGTGGGCGTCCCCGAGGAGCTGGGGTTCAAGACCAAGCCGAGTGTGGCGCGGCAGCACATTGAGGCGGCCTTGGCGGCGGGGTATCCGCACGGCGTGGTTCTGGCCGATGCCGCGTATGGGGATGAGACGGCCTGGCGGGAAGCGCTGGCCGGTCGGGGCTGCGGTATGCCGTCGGTGTACGTCCGGGAACGACGGTGTGGTGGGGTGAGTGTCAGCCGCTGGAAGAGACGACGCCCAAGGGCTTGAAGGGTCGCCCGCATAGTCGCCTGCGGCGTGATGCCACGCATCAGCCGATGGCCATTTCGGCGGTGACCGACGCCCTGGCGAGTCGCTGCTGGCGCACGGTCACCTGGCGCCAAGGGACAGAGACGCCGTTGCGTTCGCGCTTTGCGCGAGTCCGAGTCCGAGCGACCCACCGAGACCAGCCGCGAGAAGAGGAATGGTCGATCATCGAATGGCCGTCCGAAGCTGAGGCCCCAACGCATTATTGGTTCAGCAATCTGCCTGTGACGAGCACCTGGCAGGAGATGATTCGGACGGTGATGGGGCGGTGGCGAATCGAACGGGACTATGAGGAACTCAAGCAGGAGTTAGGGCTCGGACACTTCGCGGGGCGGAATTGGCGGGGATTTCATCATCATGCCAGCTTGTGCATTGCCGCCTACGGGTTCTTGATGTTGGAGCGGCTCACCGGCAGTAAAACAAACGCCGCTCGACTCCAGGCGCCTGTCGTTCCCACCAGGTTCCGCCCGCGTGGGGCTCAGTCCGATGCAACGGCACATCCCGATGTCGATAGCGACCGGCCGATTTCGATTGGCACGGGCGATTGCCCGAACACTGTCGCGATGCCCCTGCTGTGGCAGAAACCAGGTCAATCAATGATATTTATGACACAGTAGTACTAGGAGCCTGTCCGACACTGACGAAATTGGCGGTTTAAGGGGGACAAATCACCCTGACTAAGTCGGGATCGTTAATCCCGAGCCAAATGTGTGCGACGAATTTTCCAGGCTCTCAATGTCGGACAGGCTCATAATAGACTGTTAGATAACTCTCATACATATTTTCGAATAAATCGTCTCCATTTCAGCAGCTCCGAAAGGAGGAGGCAAGCTCAAGATCCATGAGCTTATTGTCAGACAACACTTGTCGAAACAATGTAGGGAACCTCACCCTGAGGGAACGGATACTTAAGCTGACGGTCTGGGTGGAACGTTCGGTGCGCCGCCTGATGCTGCGCTTAACTCGCACGGCGCCGTGGAGCACGACCCGGCAACGAGTGGCCGTGGGCGCGGTACCAGGTCAACCACACGTAGGAAGGTATGGAGAAACGTGCCAGAGAGAACCTCAGACAGGGGACGTGTGTTGCGATTCTTCCGCGCAGAACGCGCGATGACCACCGGATCGCTCCCAATAGAGAACATGGGCCCCTGCCGTTGCCATTAGCGACCACGACAGGGGCATGGGTGTCGCTGGCGAATCCAGAATGGCGGCCACTACCCCGCTGACTATCAGTCATGAATCATGCGGGCAAGGATGGTGATCCATGCGCGTTTTGGCGGTGACTAATCTATACCCCACTCAGCGAAACGCGGGGATGGGTACTTTTGTCGAGCAGCAAGTCCTTGGGCTAAGACATAGCGGCCTGAATGTTGACGTGATGCACGTTAATCGCTGTGAGAGAGGTATGCGCTCTTATTTCACCATGGGAGCAGAACTTCGAAGTCGCATCGAGCAGTTTCAGCCCGATGTGGTTCATGCCATGTACGGGGGGGTCCTGGCAGAGCGGGTGACGCGCATTGTAAAAGATAGGCCGACGGTGGTTTCATTCTGTGGATCTGACCTTTTAGGGGAACTTCTATCAGGATCAGTAAGAAGAATTATGAGTGAATATGGGATTTTGGCGTCACATATTGCGGCCAGGCGAGCTGCCGGGATTGTGGTCAAATCTCGGAACCTCGAAGAGGCTCTTCCTGGCACTGTTAGTCGATCCAAGGTTCGAATCATTCCAAACGGTATTAATCTTGAGCGGTTCAGACCGCTTAACCTGGTGGACTGCCGCAACAAGTTAGGATGGGACCCCAGCAAGTTCCATGTTTTATTCCCCACCAACGCTGGCGATCCTTGTAAGCGTCTCAACCTGGCACAAGCGGCAATTGACAAAGCCAACCGATCGGGACTGAATGCAGAGCTGCATCAACTTCGAGGAGTACCTCATGAAGAAGTTCCCATCTGGCTCAACGCCAGCGATGTTGTACTACTAACATCATTACACGAGGGATCACCAAACGTCATCAAGGAAGCTCTGGCATGTGACCTACCAGTCGTTTCTGTAGATGTGGGGGATGTACGTGAAAGAGTTAATGGGATCGAGGGATGTCATATCGCGATGCCAGACCCCGATGACTTAGGAATCAAACTGGGTTTAGTGAGGGCTAGAAGGGGGCGCATAGCGGGCCGTGAAAGAATGCAAGCCCTCTCCATAGGGCAAACTGCTCTATATTTAGGGAGCTTCTACCACGAGGTTGTAGAGTCTCATCGAAGCCAGGGTATTGCGAGTCGCATGCTGATTAATCCTAATATACTCTTAGACTTTTATTTATCCAGATTGGCAAGAAGGAGAAAGTTCGGTGGGCAATTAAAGAGCCATTGAAATACGGTTACTTGCTTATTACTGTGACTCCACTTAACAGATCACCGAGGAAGTCGTCTGCTCTCGTTAAGAGTTGTCTCGGAATAGGCTCAACGTCAACCGGCCAGAAATTCTCCTCTGCCACTGTCTCCTTGACGGGGAGGCTTACACGAGAGGGAAACATTCTGGCACAACAGCCACCCTAACAAGGAGGTTCCCCTGCTCCAGTCGGCTGTGAAGGTGGCCGATGCCGGCCGTCAACCAGATTTAGCGGCAGTACGGCGACGATCGAGAATCTCGTCGGACAGATCCTCGACCGACCGACCGACCTCAAACAGCTGCATCCATAGAAATTGGTTAAGGAGGCACCACAACACCATTGAGGCCCCGCCTTCCTCTCTCTGCAATGACTTCAGGACACGTGCGTCGTGTACTTGCGTAGCCATATCTACGATTGGCTGGAAGAGCGCACCCTGGGGAGCCCAAAAGCGCGCAGGGAAACCAAAGCTCAGCTTCCGACGTGTAACTAGAATCTCAGGGACGCCAAGTTGTCGCAAGGCCGCGCGAACGAGGTACTTCTTCTCTCGCAGTTTCACGTCCCAGGGTATAGTCATCACTGCCGCAAGAACTGAGGGACTCGTATATGGGCACGCAAGGTAGACACCGGACGCCTCTGCAAGTTTCCCCCAAATCGATATCGTGGCGTGTCCCTCTGACAATAGAGCCAGTGCGGTAACTTGATCGAGTAATGGTCGATCACAATAGGCCTCAAGGAGCGAGAGGCGCTCGCCGAGGAGCGCTGTGTCGTCGCAGGAGAGGATCTGTCGCACGATGTCACGATCACCATATCGGCCAAGAAGCCAGAGATAATGGTGAACCGACGACAGTTGACGATCATACCGTCGAGTGAGGAGCGAACTCCACCGACCGTGCCAACCTAGAGCATTCGCAAGTGCCGCCGAAGCTGAGCCAAGATGTGTAATGCGGAGGGACGCAACCGCTGCTCTATGGCGGTAGAGGAACTCGTGGGAAGCGTTCCCAACGACGCAGTCAGCACCCTCGCCGCAGAGGACCGCACCGTGGCCGACGGCGGCGCGATCCTGAAGCAAAATGTGCAAAAGCACGGATTGAAGGTGATGGACCGGTTCCTCGGCAGCATGGATGCTCTCAACCCACCCCGTTAAGTATCGTTCAGGGCTCGTGTTGTGGACCTGATGGACGACACCCAGCTGACGTGCCATAGACAATGCGTACTGAGCCTCGCCATCGTCCGAGTTCGCGAACGAGAAATTTGTTGAAAAGGTGTGTACATCCGGGTGGGTGACTCGAGCAAGTGCGCCAAGTAACGAGGAATCAAGCCCTCCACTTAAGAGAATCCCTGCACTGGGGAAGCACTGTAGCCATTCCTCAACGCGCGCACAAAGGACGTCAGCGATGTTCTCCTTGGGATCGACCCCTCCTCCACCCGGCCAGCGCCAACGCCGCTCTTCGCAGACCCTGCCTGCATCGAGATCAACGACGAGACATTGTCCTCCCGCGAGCTTTCGGACACCACGCAGGATCGATCGCGGGGGGGCAACAAACCGGTACATCAGATACTCCGGCGTGCATGCGGGGTCCCATGCCACTACGTGCCCGATTTCCTTTAGTCCGGACACTGACGTGGAACAGGTAAAAGAGCCAGGTCCCACGGACCAGTAACATGGTCTCCAACTCGCAATGCTATGGACAATCGTCACAACTCGCTTGGAGAGGTCAATTCCGACGAGCAGTAGAATGCGATCGCCGAGAAGCACGTCGAGCGGCATACCGTTCAGAATACCCTCCTGAAGGGGACGAGTGTCGCTCTCCTTGAGTGGGAAACATGATTCCCCGGCGACGATCCAGTCACCTATCTTACACCGGAAACCAAAGAGAGAGCCTGTGCGGATACTGACACGGAGGTCGCCACAGTCGAAATCGCGCATTGACTCATTGTAGCCCTCCGATGCTGATCCAAACGGCACTGGACGCAACCGTACCGACACAAGCAACATCCGTTCACCTCCTCACAACCAGCTTAGAACAACACCTCAGCTAGACTAAGCCCGTCGCTATTGGTCCATCGCAGTCTGATGATGGGAAGATCAGAAGTTCCTTTTCAAGCGTGTCTGCTTGATAGGGCAGATGACAAGGACAGTGGTGCAATCCAGCGCTCTGGTACCTGGCTGAATACTTTATTGGCTGGATCGGTCAATGTCATTAAGAAGATCGATGAGAATCGCGTCCTGAGGCCAGACATGTCCCTCGTACCAGGTCAACCTGCCATCCCAATATCCCGGACAGGAATGAACCAACTGTGGAATGTAGGTGTAGCTTACCTCAAGAATGAAAGGTTGTTGCTCTGCTCCTACCACGAAATCGAAGGCCATGCTTTGTGAGCCAACCTTCCGCGTCACATCAAAAGCCATCTCCACACACTTTTGGTTGATTCTACCGGTGTCATACACGATATCACCGCTGCCGGAAGCCCGAAAATCGCCGGGGCGAACGTTTCTGGTGTAGCCAAAGGCCCGGTTGCCAATGACGGTCACGCGTGTATCAAAATCATTGCCTGGAATGAAGTCTTGAAAATACGCATACCCTTTCTCGCGCCCCATCATTCTCTTGTTGTTCTGGATCGTTGCCAAGACTCGCGGAATACGTTTGACGACATTCAATAAATCGCCTCGTCTCTTTGCAACTCGGTAACGCTTAAGCGCATCCTGCCCATAGTGAGCGACCGGCGAGAATCCGGAAGAAAAGGCACGTTCTGCTAAAGCACGAGCTGCAGTAGCACTGTGAACTAGCTTGACGTTGGTGGAACCAGCCCCCTTGCGCAACTTGAATACCTTCGGAAAAGAAACTCGGTCAATCCAACGCAAAGCTTCTTCAAGGTCATAAAACACGTAGGTGGGAACCAACGGTGCACCGATCGCCTCCAATAGATACTTCTGAGCGATTTTATCGTCGAAATGCCAGCATGTAGAGACGCTCGGGAAGACTTTGACACCCATCGCCGCGGCGGCCATGATGACATTGCGCGCCATCAACTGGTCACGCGGGTCTCCATGGTTCCAATGCCACAGCAAGGTATCTGAAGAACTCAGCTGCTTCATAATGTCTGAATCAAGGCAGTTCACGACCTTGTAGGGGATGCCTTCCAACTCACAATATGCAATCCATCGATCAGAAAAACTACCGTTTCGGTGATGGATGGCCACTTGCCCAGTCATACCGATTCCCTACCAATTTCTGCGGCTTTGGTTGAACTCAAGAGAACCAGGTCTCCCCCGTACTTAACGCCTTGCAAGAACATGATGCTGGCAAGGAAGGGAACACATATCGTTTGATGGGAAGGGCCACAATTGCGAAGAGCATAGACTTATCATATTTTCTCATACGAGGAGCTTTGGGTTACCGCATTGGGCGACACGATGCCTGTAGGCCAGATCCATCGCCGAGCCCCAATCAACATGCCCAAACCAAAGGAAAACCACTTGTCCCAAAACTGGTGAGACTCCAACAACACCATACCGAGCGAGACAAGTATCCCCAACAGCGCAAGCGACAGCCCATCACGACCACATCGCAATGGAATTGCACGATAGATGAGCCATAGCATCAACATGAACATGAAGAGACCGAACACCCCCCAGAAAATTGTGACCTGGAGAAAGGTGTTATGTGCACCTAACACGTTGTTCCCAGAATCTCTGAAAAATCCATTATCGAATCCCCACTTGCCGAAGAAATTTCCCGCACCGACACCGGCCACGACGTATTCCGGCAGCCGGTTCAGTGCCGTGGTATATATATACGCACGGCCCTCCATCTTTCCGCCCTCGCTCGTCGCGGTCGAGAACGTCATCCGGGACCACACAGCCTCAGGAACAAAAACATAAATGCCCAAACCTAGAATAGAAACAAGAATCAAAGCTTTTCCTTGTTTCACTCCATGCGCATAGAGAACCGTTGCAACCGACACGGCGGTGATTACCGCAGCCCCCCTAGACATCGGCAGGAACGCGGCCACAAGGCAGAAGATGCCTATTCCCAACAATAGGATACGGAAATACTTGAACCGGTCTGATAAAGACAGGGCGAATGCGACGATGGCTCCCTGAGCGCACATGAAGGCCAATCCATTTAAATTAGCCTTGATGCCCGTATCCAGGCCACCACGAAGGTTGCTAGCCTCATGGAAATCACTTGTTGGTCCCATTCCTTGCAGCATTCCATACGAAGTCAAGTAGAGGACAACTGATACCCACAAGGCCGTCCCGATACATCCATACAGGCCAGTGGTCAACCCCGATCGATCCCGACACAGCACTGCCACACATACCGCACCTCCAATCATTTGTGCAAATCGTATCACCTCCTGATACCTAGATAGCGGACTTGAAAACTCAAGAAGGATGGCGACGCCAATGAAGGCATAGGCTGCAATGAAAACCGGATGGTACCAAATCTCGCCCAAGATGCGAGGTCGATTCACAATGACGTATGAGAAGAGCGCGGCGAAGAGAAGAAAAGAGGAGCTCACCCCGGCCACTGTAGGAAAGGAATTTTGCAGCGGTAACGCGACCATGGAAGTCCAAAGCAAGCATCGCTCAACCGGGGTGACGCTGGGATAGGTAAGGATGTATCGAGCCGCGGCTGGTTCCTCATTGGCCAGCATTCTCCGCTCCAATCCAACAGATCGGTTCATCATAGCGGTCACTTAGATTTTCCTTTGCCCATGTATAGATAGAACGACCACTATCCTTGTCTAACGTGGCTCATTCGATCCACTCCGACCTCTGTCTCCGTCTCCCACCTATGCGTGACCTCTATCGCGTTCCACCACTCCTCGTAGGAGGACATCGAGTTTCTTGGAGATGGCTGTCCACGAACAACTCTCGATATTCCCGGGCTGCAGAGCCTGTCCACAAACCACATCCTTGAGAAACGATACCATACCCTGAGTATCAGGGCCCGTAAAACTTTTCACTAATCCGGTGGGGGCGAGTAGAGCTGTTGCGTCGCTGCCAGGAGGGGCAATGAGAAGAACAGGAGTCCCCAGTCCGATGGCCTCAAATATTTTGGCCGGGATGATCCCCTTATCTCTTAATAGGTTTCGTTCATAGACTGAACTGATTACTACTGCGAGGCTTGCACCCTTCACTGCCGATAAAGCCTCGCGCCTTGGGACTCTCCCATGAAGCACCGTCCGATCAGTCAGACCATAATTCGCTGCCTGTTCACGAACATGGCTTTCGTGCACACCATAGTAGTGGAAGTACCATTTCTCACTCGCTTTGTTCAACGATTCCTGTAGACATTTGAGCGCAGCCAGGAAAGATGAGATGGAGATCTTCGGTGCATAGAAACTCCCTGCATACACAAAAGCACAATGTCCGAAGTCGTATGGTTCAACAGCTGTCATCTCACCAGGGTCATAGCCGTTTGTAACCACATGAACCTTTGCACCAACACCATAGCGTCGATCCAAGTCCGCACCCCACGAAGGCGACGCAATGGTGACCGCTGCACAACCTTGAAGCAAACTCGCCTCTTCCCGGACAGTCACCGGCCGTGGAGACTGATCGGCGATATGATTCTCTGTCCAGGGGTCACGATAGTCCAGAACATAAGGCCGGCCGAGCCGGACTGAGAGGCTTCTTGCAAGTCGAAACGCCACGAACGGTGAACCGGAAGCAAGAATTATGTCCACGTCCATCGGACTCAGATTGGAACAAGCTCGCTCCGCCTCCTTAATCCAACCGACATGCCTATCAACCCCTAAGCGTCGTGCAATCGTTCGGCATATTCCTCCAGCAACCCACCCTACGTTCTGATTCCAGCACTTGACACCTTGTGCTGAGAGACATCGCCATCGGTGGCCAGTCAGGATCCGCTTGATGCCCTCACGCTCTAACCCCGTCGAAACCTTCCCAATGTCATCAACATTTCGCCATATGGAAGGATCGGGTGTTACTACTGTCACATCCCACCCTAACCTGGCCAAATGCCTTGCCATGTTCCCCGTACGAACAGCACCAACCGCCTGCAGTGGCGGGAATGGATATGCAAGGAAGAGCAGCTTTGGTCTATTGGTAAACTGCCTCGTGCTTCCCTCTAGACCAGTCCGCTCCAACGAGTGACCACCGATCATCTCTGGATATTTCCTCGTGTAATACCAAAACCTGAAACGCGGTTGCCACCCCACATCTTCGGCGCAAATCCGAAGCGGCATCGAAGATCAAAATAGATGCATGCTGGAGAAATGTAGGAAGATTTCAGGATCGGGAATTAGGTTTCTTGCGTAAGTCCCCGATATAATCCTTCCAATTTCTTATTCAAGGAGTTTGTATCAAACTTTTGCTCCACCTGCCTCCTTCCCGCCTGACCCATCTCCTTACAAATTTCAGAATGGCTTATTAGATATGCAAGCGCATCCGCAAGAGAAGCCGCATCCCTCTCCGGCACCAACAAACCCGACACGCCATGGGTAACCAGTTCTGGTATCCCGCTGTGAAACGTACTGATCACGGGTAATCCCGAAGCCATCGCCTCTTTTATGGCATTCGGGATTCCTTCCTGGTCACCACCCTCAGCAGTTAGACTCGGAGCAACCAACACATGCGATTCATCTAATAACATCTTAACTTCTTCATGGGTTTTCCAACCAAGTAATTTGACCTGTCGCTCGACACCCATGCCCTCTATCAACTGCTGCAAATTCTCGCGAAGCACTCCATCGCCGACGACCATATATTGTATCTTTTCCCCTTTTGAAAGAAGGCGTGACACAGCCTCAATAGCAAAAGCCACCCCCTTTTTTTCAATTAACCTCGCAATCGTCAGGACTCTTAACGGCTCACCGAGTATTCGCTGTCTTGGGAAATATTCAAATTTTGAACAATCTAAACCGGAATAGTGAACCACGATCTTCTTTTCGTCACAGCCCTCGTAAATCAACCGTTCCTTGAGAAATTGGCATACTGGCAAGAACAAATCTCCCTGTCTAAATAATTCATGATAAATACCTGGGTGCTTTTTCAGAAACACGGTTATATCATACCCTCTGATGGATGTTACTAACTTGCACTTACTCGGAAGGATTTGATTTAAGGATACCGCAAACAGTCCGAGCGTACCGAACTGAGAATGGATGATATCAAAAGGACCTTTTTCTAGCAACGCAACGCTCATGAATAGGAGATTTAGAGACAGTGCCGGTTTACCATAACTAAAAATATCTAACGATTTGAATATAACGTGATAGTTGTTTGGCGCATATTTAATGATCAAGGAAATAGCTTTTATTATTCTCAATATTTTGTTTTCAGGGATGCCATAGTAGCGAGTTCTTCTTGATAGACCATATTTCTCATAATTGTCATGACTTCGGACATTCCTCACCGACATGTCGGCAAAAATGTGGACATCATGTCCCAAGTCTATTAAACCCACAATTTGATTTAAGACAAACGTCTCGGCCACAGAAGGAAACTGGTTAACAAGAAATGCAATTTTCATGATATTTGTTGCAGACGAGTCCCAGACCACTAAACCTGCCTGAATCCACTCATTTTATATAAGGCAGGCATGGCTCTGCACTACAAGTATGCACTTATTCCTTTCACAAAATTCACGATGCGACGAACATTCTTTACATACATAAAGCGTATTGGAGAATAATTATAGTTAAAAGTCCTGTAGACAGTGAGGTAGGCATGAACTCGCGCTGTCGGAGATTTTATTCCCGCAACGCGGATGTAATTCCTTAAGCAAAAGTATGACATTCCCCTTTCTCTTATTACAGTCGCATGCTCCGGCACTACCTTGCACATGACATCCAGCAGATAAAGACTGTCTTCGCACCACTCAGAATAGTGAGCCTCATCCCCAATATTACTGCCATGCCTACGAAAACTGGCTTTTACGTCGAAAACGTCGACTCTTCCGTATTTCGCAGCAAGTTGAACGTATGCCACGACGTCATCATACTTATTCGCCTTCGAACATATCCCCCCAAGCTGTTTCAATCTCTTGGTGTTGAAGACTGTACTGCACAGATATAAAGGCAGTTTACGATCGAACCATCCTAAGATAAAATCTGCCGTCGAGTATCCGCCAACTGTATTGTAAGAAGCGGATAAGATATTCCCTTCGGAGTCAATTTCGCGTACGCCGGTCAAAATTACGCCCGGCTCCCCAGGATATTTCACCGCAGCCATACAGGCAGAAATGAAATCATCGTCGATCTGATCATCATCCGAAAGCAAGACGAAATATTTTCCTTGAGATCGCTCTAGGCAAAAATTTCGATTATTGACTGGGCCGATATTTTCTTTATGTCTGTAGTACCTTATTCGGAGATCATCGAACTCCTTGACAACCGATTCGGTATTGTCTGGTGAACAATTATCGGAAACAATGATCTCTATATTCCTGTATGTCTGATTCACCGCGCTTCGCAACGCACATCTTAGATAAGTGTTTGCCCGGTTATAAGTGGGGATGCCTATTGAGACGAGAGGAGTAGTACGATCCGGCATTTTGTCTTTTCTTGATGAAGCGCCATGCCCTTACAGGGCGGGCTAATTATGATTCGAGCTAGGCCTGCTCTTCCTCCCGCTGAACTAACTGCTAACTGTCCACCATGATATCGAATGCCGTCTTGCTCGATCCTAGCTCGAGCTCATGGAGTATTTCTTTGCCCATAATGCCAAGCTTAGTAGCGGCCAGAGTCCCCGTGCATAGTCACATCGTCCACTAATGTGTCCTTCAAATACTCTACCCATCGCTCCTCGATTGATTTCAGCCCCCAGGATATCGGTCTGTCTCAGGACATATTCTTCAAACATTTCTTTCAGGACTGTTTTGAGCCACGCTGCCATCGGAGCTTCAAAACCACGTTTCTTATGAGTTTGATACTTCACACTTTTACCCAGTATATGCCGTAATGGCAACTTTCCCAATTTCTGAGCCACATGCAGGCAATCACGCCAATCAACCTTTGATGCTACTTCAATTACCTCGCGGTCGAGAAAAGGCACGCGAACCTCAAGTGAATTGTACATACTGGCTCGATCAACCTTCATCAATACCATTGTCAAGTGATAAACCAACTCATGCCACCGCGACAGCTGCGCTATCCGATCAGGGTCACGGTCATCGTAAGCATAAACATTGCTCCCTGACGGCCAAGCCGGCAATGAGGGAAACACTTTTTTCAGAAGCGCTTCGGGGAGACGGGTATGCATAGCACGATGGCCGTTGCCTAACGAATCCGTAAGCAGGCACCTGTCATTGACTCTTGAATGCACTCTTTTCATGCCCCACTGCAACCTTCTCAACCAAAGAGGACTCTTGAGGTCCTCGGTCAGGTGAATAAGTCTTCCAAATCGACTGGGGTAGCCCCAGAACAATTCGTCACCGCCATCACCAGACAGCACAACCTTGTGATCGCGACTGGCCAATCTTGAAACCATCAGGGTAGGAAACACCGAATAGTCACCAAACGGTTCTCCACAAGCATCGATGACATCGCTAACCATACTCAATGCCTGATCCGATGATATATTTTCGACTTTGTGCTCCACTCCTATTTCTTTTGCGTATGCCTGGGCATCCAGGGATTCGTCCGTTTCTTTTTGGCCTGTTCCAATAGTGAAGGTCTGTATATTTTTCGAGCTGACAGCCCGCATCTTGGCCACCACCAAAGGAGAGTCGATGCCACCGGATAAAAATGCTCCCACAGGAACATCACTGACTAAGTGCCGTTTCACAGCTGCTGTTATGGCTTCATCCACTGCTTCTAGTGCTTCTTCCCCTCTCAACGAAGGTTCGGCATACTGCGGAAGCATATAAAAATGACCTCGTTTGCAATGTCCATCCGCAGAAATTTCGATCCACATGCCCGGTTCAAGCATGTGGGTATTCTCTTTAATAGCCCAAGGAGCGGGAATATAGCCTAAGCGCAAATAGAGTCCCAAGGCCTCCTCGGACACTTTAAAATGAGAACTCCAGGGATGGGCCAGTATTTGATCGTACTGTGAAGCGAAGACAATGCCGCTCTCGCACATCAAATAATAAAGCGGCTTCATTCCTGCGTGATCTCGTGCCAGTAGCAATGCCTTTTCAGCGCTGTCATAAAAGCCCAATGCAAACATCCCATTGAACTTGGCTAGCGCTTCGGTACCCCACTCTATTAATGCATAGAGCACAACTTCACTATCACTTGCTGAACGGAATGTAACCCCACGGCTCTCCAATTGTCTCCGCAAGGCCATAAAATTATAGATCTCGCCATTAAACACTAATGTGTATCGGCCGTTCCCCACAGTCATGGGCTGATGGCCTCGGGGGCTCAAATCAATTATCGCCAGTCGGCGGAAGACTAAGGTACAAGAACCGTCATTAGACCAGAATCCGACATCGTCAGGCCCCCTGCGGGACATCATAGAACTGATCTTATTCCAGTCTGCGCGTGCAGCCTGTTTCGTCCGGAATCTCAATTCCCCGGCTATTCCACACATATTCCCATTCCACCCTCTTCAAGATCGCAGCTCTCTGCAGAACTGCGTAATCTAACTTTCATTAGCCCCGAACAGGTAACATCCTTTGAAGCCTGACAATACTGATATGTATGAATGTGGTGTTTAGGGCGAAAGGTAACCACTGAGGCATGGCAAGAATGGCAAGAATAGTTTGAAGTCTCAGAGTGGCCTCATTTACAAGTAGGGAGCATGAAATACTCCCCTTCCTTTTTACGGAGTACGGTCCTCCCGCTAGATTAGCGCCCTCTTAAGGACCTCTTGATGAACTCCGGGGTATAGGGGCGCAATTGAGTCTTTAAAAATGACTTTATTAACCCGCTCACACCTTTCCTTTTGTGGGGATTAATGGGAGTACGTAGAACTTCCGGCCATAGCTGAGACATGATTTCCTTATACAATTCATATGTAGGTGGCTTCCTATATTTTTCATCTACGGCCAGCATGTTTACTATTAATTCTCGGCAATTGAACGGAGTAAAAATGTCTTTCCATGCAATGTCGAATTCCGACTGACACATGGCAAGCCAATTGCCACATCTTTGTTCCCAATAAAACAGGTCAAACCTATCATAGTTGAATGTGTCATTGAGTCCGTTCAACCAATTCTCAAATGGTCCCACTGCAAATAAATTATTGCCCATCACAAGAGTTGATAGTGACTGAGGGGTTATCTGTCGGGACCTTGGCCTGTAAAAACATCTTGCGACTTCTGATGCACTTCCCGTTACGGTGACTTTACTGTGTAGGTTATATTCCAGGATGGCCTGCGCGTCAGGCCCCCACTTTTCATGAGAAAAAGACACGTTGTTCTGAAAAATCGACATAAGGTCGCCATCCATCGCAGGAGGAGCTTCCACAATATCGTGTTTTAATCCCAATTCGGACGCTAGGATAGAAGGGACGATAATATCTGCATGGTTCTCTGGCATTCCTGTTTGTCTTACCGTGACATATGAAACTTTATCTCGAATCCCCCTCGATGCTGCCAATACCAACCTACTATCCCATCCAGCCGTGAGTGAGACCGCTAAGTCATATCGATTCGAGACACTTTCCATTAATCCCTGCAAAGTTTTGGCAGTTTTTCCTACTACCTCTTCGAGCGGTAAATTTTTCAATGGCTTGTTAGGCCAATATCTACAATTGGAACCAGAATCGAGGTTCAAATAGTGATTGGGGAGCAAATGTCTTATTTCCCTATACGGACAACTGTCCCCAGGCCACCAGTACTCTGCGTCTCTCTGTTTTGATGTATTGATAAAGTTAATTGCACTCAAATCCGCTGCCAACCCTAGTCGCTCTGCGATCATTCCTGGTTGCGATGCACACCATACTTCGGAAGTATAGTTGGGATCGGCATAGAACACTTGACGTAGGCCAAACGCATCATGAAACAACCTTAGTCGTTTTCCATTGTCTACGATCAATATCCAGCGCCCGCCGAAGTTACCACTTCGTTCGAGCAGCCTGTCGAAGTCAGAAATTTCCTCCATCAGACCGTTTATTATGTCGATATCCGATGCGTCTGAATCGTCTGGATCGAGCATATACCCAATTAACGTTACCGATTGATTCTCATGATTTGCCTGGCACACATTTAGATCTGGATGCGTCATTAAGCAAATCGAACTTCCGATTTTCGTTTTTCCCCATGATGTAAGCTCATCGATAAAAAAGGGGCCAAGCATGAACTGATTGCGACAGAATGCCTTTCCCCATGTGTACTGAACTCTTCCTTCGCCCCTTCCACGCTGGCTCATCCGCCACTCCTCGCCGTTTCCATGGATAACATATTCATGCTTATTCTTGACTCAAAAATAGTGCGCGCTCCTGCTAAACTTACCCCTGCCTCCAAGTGAGACTGATTTATCCACCTTCGGCTGGTGTGATTTTCAGTGAAGTAACGTCACGCATCCATTCCCCTTCTTTTTATTGCTATTGAACTCTTGAGTATTGCCTTGGTTCCCCATACGGTCCGCTGCGTTCATTCAAGATATTGATGTCGGTTGTCTTGATCCAGTACGTCCTCTGAGGACGTCCTTGACTGATCAACTCTGGGATAGTGACGAAGGTGAAGCGCCCACAAAGCTCTTTCAGAAGCATGTCCAGCGCGTTCAACATCGGCTCCCGGTCGGCGTATCGATTATCTCTATACTGAAAGAGCGAATCATGGAAGAGGATGATGCTGCCGTTTTGAATTCGACTCATGACCTGGTTTTTCATCCAATCCGCATCATGATCGAGCCAGTCCACGGCAGTCAGACTATACATGATGACCTGATATCCAAGCCACAAAGCCTCAAGACGAGACAGTAGGTTTTGATCTCCATAGGGGGGACGGAAAAGTCTTTGCCCGTACGGAGCAATCGCCTTTTCGCATGCCTGGATCTGAGCCCGCCGCTCGCGTCCAGTGATCAGCGGAAAAGATGGGTGATCCCAGGAGTGGTTGCCTATCGCATGTCCAGCAACAGCGACCTCCTTAACAATATCAGGATGACGTTCGGCAGCCTTCCCCACCATGAAAAATGTCGCCTTCGTACGGTGTTTTTTCAAAACATCGAGAAGAAGAGGTGTGAAAACTGGATCCGGACCATCGTCGAACGTGAGGGCCGCCACCGGGTTTGAAGTGGAAACATTCGTGATCGTCCCAACGACAAAAAGGGGCACCACCCTCAATGCCCTATATACCCTTCCAACAAAAGAACGCATACCTACGGTACTCGGATTAATTGGCCCAGACCTTCTACTCGCTGCCCTCTTTGAAGTCGCCCATTACCTCGAACATTGTTGTTCGACGAGGTAATGGAAGTGGCAGATGCGCTCAGCAACTTGTAAATATTCTACAATTACCATCAAATCCTGAAAGTTCTGTATCTAATACTACCCTTCAGCCGGCCGAGTACTTCCCCAAATGCCCAGGACCAACGGATAAGATCACTCTTACTTCGAATCTTTGGAGCACCTTTAATGAAGCCTAGTACCAGATTCATCCATGAATAAATCCCATCTTTCCATGTACGCTTTAGCATACCCAAGTGCTGATACCTTTTATAGAGAAGAACGCTGTATTCTCCCCAACCGAAAGCCTGGCGATAATTCCCCATCAAGGTATCTCTCAAGCGCACATGCACAACCGCTTCCGGAACAAAATGAAGCTTCGCCCCCTTTAACTGAATTTTCCAACAGTATTCTGTATCCTGATGGCGGATGAATGATTCATCAAACCCACCGACTTCATCATGTAGCCATCGCTTGACAGCGATGGTCCCACCCCCGGCGTGCGAAAGAGAAGGCGGCGCACCATCCGTCTGAAGCCTCAATGCTTGAGAATGCTTTCGCATCTTCGCTATCCAGAGGGGACTGAGTTTATACACATCGATACGGCACGCAACAAAATCGTACTTGGCTAATGCTTCTCCCATCGCGGCCAGCCACCCTGGAGCGACCTCATCATCTGCATCACAGAAAGCAAGCGATGCACCTCGCGCGACCTTTGCTGCTACATTTCTGGCATATCCCCTCCCGCGCCTGCCGGATGCGTCGACAAGGCGAAGATGAGGCAGACGGCCCTCATATTTTTTCACGATCTCCATTGAACCATCCGTCGATCCATTGTCAGAAACAATGACCTCCCAAGGCTCGGACCAACGCTGATTGGCGAGTGCTTCGAGTTGGGTCGCAATGGTATCCGCAACGTTGAAACAGGGGATGATGACGCTCAACTTCATCCGATTACTTTCCATTGCAACACCGGCGAGACAATTCCCAATCGACCTGGGTTCAAGGGATAGCCGACTTCCGATACATCGAATGACAGGACACTTTGCTGCGTCTCGATAATTTTCACGTGTTCGACAAAGGAGACGAGAGACACATAGTATCGGCCTGGCTTGAGAAATGATGGAAGCACCTCGCAAAGAGAACGATACTGCCCTGGCTCCCTCACACGCCCTTTCCATTCACGCATGTCCGTATCCATGGACTCAAACACAAGATTCCCCTGCGCATCGTACACTTTATATGAAATAGACAGATCTCGTATCGGAACTGTAATAGAATATGCAATTTCAATGAGAAACGTGCTGTTAAAGTGCACAACGGATAGAGGCTGTTCATCGATCGACAACAGCCGTGCAGAACTAAATCGGACTTCAGCGTGGTTCGGTTTGGATGAATCGTTGAACCAGTCTGACTTGACATCTGTGCCGACCGATGAAGACAAATACGCACTCACCACTTCGCCAGAGGGTCCGACTCGCTTGAGTCTCCCTTTCTCAAGGTGTACGGTTGTCTCACACAGCTGAGTGATCGCTCCCATGTTGTGACTGACGAGCAAGACCGTGCGGCCCTCTTTGACCACGGTCCCCATTTTGCCAAGGCACTTTTTTTGGAATCCCGCATCCCCCACAGCCAAGACTTCGTCGACCAACAGAATCTCCGGCTCAAGATGTGCCGCGACGGCAAAGGCTAATCGAAGATACATTCCGCTGGAATAGTGCTTGACGGGGGTATCGATAAAGCGATCAACCTCTGAAAAAGCGACTATGTCGTCGAACTTTCTGTCGATCTCGACTCGCTTCATGCCGAGGATCGCTCCGTTGAGATAGATATTGTCCCTCCCGGTTAACTCCGGGTGAAAACCGGTTCCCACCTCCAAGAGAGAACCGACACGCCCATAGATATCGGCAAAGCCTGTCGTCGGCTCAGTAATCCGCGAGAGTATCTTTAGGAATGTGCTTTTGCCTGCCCCGTTACCGCCGATAACACCAATGGCTTCACCACGTCTCACCTCAAAAGAAATGTCTTCTAAGGCCCAGATGATCTCATCCCCCTCAGCAGTACCCAGTCCTTCCCCTCGCAACAACTTCCCCGCTTTTTGAAACGGAGAGGCAAAGGCTGAAGCCAATGTATCCCGCAGCGTTTTGTATCGTTCCTTTTTCCCGATGCGATATTTCTTGCCGATTCCCTTGACTCGTATTGCGATATCGCCCATGATTCCTCTCCGAGTACGCAGAGTATTGGGTTGGATAGCGGTACTCGCTCAATTCTTAAACAACTCAGCGCTACCTCTTACAGTCCACCCACAGTTCAACTCTGTTTTTCCCCTCTCTGCGACAGCCGCAGAGCTCAACCTCACACCACATCCGCAAACGTTTTTTCTAACCGACGGAAGTAGAATGCCCCTCCCACCAAAAGTGCCAGCGCAGCCAGAGAAGAAACAATCAACATCGGCCCTGGGGCGGTCTTCGCCTCGAGCAAGGCCCAACGGAATCCCTCCACCACCCCAACCATGGGATTAATGCTATAGAGAGTCCTCCAAGGTTCGGACAACAGACTGCTGGGATAGGCGATGGGGGTTGCAAAAAGCCAGAGTTGCGTCAGAAAAGGGAGTATGTACCGTACGTCGCGAAATTGGACATTTAAGGCGGAAAGCCAGAGAGAGACACCGAGCGAAGTCATGAGTGTGAGCAAAATCAAAAAAGGAAGCCAGATCACATTGAGCGTGGGGACAATGCCATAATAAAGCATCATGCCGAGAAGCACCATGAAGGCGATCGAAAAATCGATGAGACCGGAGGTCACCGCCGCGATCGGGACGGAAAGTCTTGGGAAATAGACCTTTTTGATCAGATTGGCACTTCCTACCAAGCTGTTGGATGCTAGCGTCAACCCGTGAGAAAAGAAGGTCCAGGGAACCAAGGCAGCATAACTGAAAAGCGGGTAGGGAATTCCATCGGAAGGCATTTTTGCTAATCGACCAAAGAAAAGGCTAAAGACGATCATTGTAAAAACAGGTTGGATAATGGCCCATGCCACGCCCAGTGCGGTCTGCTTGTAGCGCACCTTGATATCTCGCCAGATCAGAAAGTATAGCAACTCTCGATAGGCCCACAACTCCTTCAGTTGAAGCGTTACCCATCCTTGGGACCGCTCGATCCGAATCACCTGAACGTTCTCTTCCATAGACACCTCAGATACCTTGCTCACTCATACGCAGACACACTAATATGGACGCGTCTCACAGCGCTTCGGCTTTTTCAGTTCACCCGTAACTCTTAGTTATCGAGAAAAGTCACAGAGGCTAGCTTTCAGGCACTCCGATACCCAGGAGGTACCTTTCAGGAAAACACGTACAACCCACTGCGAACCAACACAACTTTCGTTCGACACCTCAGCTTTACGGCGGTGACCGGGCGTCGTCAAAATTGTTAGCGCCACTTTCAAACTCAATACGATTTTATGAGCGGACGCATAGTGATGTTCGTCACCTCAGCAGTTAATGGCATCATCAGAGTATTAATGACAACCTCTGCGATATCTTCAGGCTGGAGAAGAAGTTCCGGTTTGTACTCCCTCTCTTGCATTGTGAACATGGCCTCCATACGTGGCGTGGCGGTCCGTCCGGGATAGACGCTAAACACCCGAACTCCGTCTGAGTTGACTTCCTCCCTGAGACTGTCCGCTATGGCCTTCAACGCATGCTGGGAGGCGGCATATTGACCAACACGCGCCCTCGCTTGAAGCCCCTGACTAGAATTAATAAAGACGATCTGGCCTTTCCTTCTTTTCAGCATCGGTAAAAGGGACTGGGTTAACAGATATGGCATTCGCACATTGGTGCGATACAACCTATCGAAATCGTCAACTGAAGCGGTTTGAAGGTCCCCCATAGAATAGGTTCCAGCACAGTGGATTAGCACATCAAGACCACCAAACTTCTGGTTAATATTTCTTGCTATACCTGTAACAGCCCCATCGCTCACCAGATCGATAACACGAACCACGACCACTGGCGACGACTTGCGCGCAAGCTCTGCCACTTCGTGCAAGGTGGTGCTGTTTCGTCCAACCAGAAACAGTCTGACCCTCTGCGCTGCAAGACCAAGCGCTATAGCCCGTCCGATCCCCTGACTTGCCCCCGTCACAACGGCGACATGATTTTCGATAGCGATCATTCGGCTTTACTCACGTTCGCTCGGAAATGGGCAAGTCTACATTCGTCCCACGTTCCAGATCACTTGGAACCGTCATCACTAACGAAGTTGCTTCGATGCCTCGGGGAGGTGTGTAATGAACCACGACATCCTCAGAACATGCACGATCGATCACGAAATCCTTCATCAAGGAAAATGAGCGGAATCCCTCTGTTGATGAGCAGACTGAACAACAGCATCAAACGGTCGACCTGTGGGGAATCGATTGTGTTTGAGCGCTGTGCATCCGTGGCTTTCCCTCATCACCTATTCGAATCCGAGCGATTCTTCTAACGTTTCCAGCAATCTTGATGTTCCCCCTCAACAGATACTCAAACCTCGAGATTCCAGTAGTTGTAGCCCATGAACATAGCAGCATAGGATATGAACCGGAAGGAAATATGCAGATGGCCCTCATTCTACTCATTTGAACTGAGGCCACATCCCGGTCGAAACCTGTCGTCCCAAAACGACCAGCAGCACCACAGCGCTTCACCTCCACTCCATCGTCAGCATAAATCCCACTTCAACGCGCGGGAATTGGTATTCAACTGCCGACCTGTTACTGTCAATATATTGGTAAAGGCCAAAGATCTCGCCTGTGAAGTTTCTGGTCAATTTATAGGCGAGTCTCGACGTCGTGGTAAAATTTTGATAGATCTGGTGGCTGCTGATGGGTAGATATTGATTATAGGCATAGGCGATCGTCCCATCGAGGGTGAGCCGTTCATAGATTCTATGGCTGACTCCCAGTCTTGCAATATTACTGATCATTGCTCCACTCTGTTGGAAAAACGATGGTCTGGCTTCCCGTGAAAGGGCTAGACGGACTGCGGTATCCCGCTCAGGCGTGGTTGTCACCTGTAAGGTACCGGTCGGAAACACCTGTCCGCCTGGTTCGACAACCGTAACCCCTCCTTGAATCTTGAAACCCCACTCTTGATACGCCTTGTCGTATTCAGCCGCGAAATTGATCACATTGGTATTAATGGTCCTGCTGCCTCCGGGTCGCTCTTGCGAAAGGAACATCTGCTTATAAAAGACCGCAACACTGTCGTTTCGCGTCAGCCGATAGCGAGGCCCTCCGTGCCAGGTGTTGTTCATCGTGTTGAAGTAAACGAGGTCGGCGAGGCCACTTTCCGTCCCTTGAAGTCGTCCCACGCTCCGAAGCCCGAAGAGATAGCCCCCTTCCAGAGAGACATCTCGTGACAAAGGGTATGATCCCGTGACATTCGTGGTGTTGAAAAGCGTATTGGCTCGAAATCCTTGGGTGCCGCTAATCAAGCTCACATCTTCCGGAACATCCCTTGCTCCCGCCAGAAAGGACGGTAGGGTGGGAGAATATCGCAAGTTCTCCGCGACGTTCAACCTTGCGCCTCTGACATACTGATCAACCCAGCGATCCAATCCAATGTTGGCAGAGAGCAACGCAGCGAAATAATTCCGATTCGAGTTTACCACCAGGGCATTGAATGTGCCCCCCATCCTCACATCCGCTTCTATGTCACGAGTTTTGTGGAGCAGATCCAGGCCACCGCCCACGGTCGTGATAAAATCCTGGGGCTGCGTGCCCGGTGCCAACAACTGCACCGGCTGACGATAGATATTGGAATCGTACCGTGACCGCACGATCGCTGTTGGGACAATGAGCGTCTCTCCATGGACAGACAACGCCGGCAATGCCTCGCAGAGAAGCACAGCCGCAATCATGCACCTGAATAACCGGCTGATCTCAACAGACCTAGAAGACCGCAATAGAATCACCAATAAGACCGCGGTAGAATAACCAACACTGCTTTTCAGAGATGGCTGTTCGCAGCCGAAGAGTCTGCAGCTCACCGATCCGATTGCCGTAGCGTCTGCATTGGACGTGAAGAAGCTAGAGCCAGCGGGCCCCCTGATGTTCTGCATGGCTCCGTCATGGTACAACGACCGTGTCGCCGGAGGCCAGGACGATGTTACCTGGTTCACCGCGACCGCTGACGAGGTCGTCATAGCGCAGTGGAATGTGGATCTCCTGACGTTTGTGACCAGGGCTTTCAATCATCCGTACAACTTGCAACTTGTTCTTGCTCGCATAGTTTGTGAAGCCTCCGGCCATGGAAATAGCTTGGAGCACTGTGACGTACGATTTGAGCTGATACTTGCCCGGCTTGGTAACTTCTCCCAACACAAACACCGAATAACTGTTAAGCTCCTTGACGTTGACCGATACCGAAGGATTTTGGATATAGCCCTTGAGACGCTCGGTAATCTGCGCCGCAAGTGCCTCTGCGGTGAGGCCCGCCGCCTGAACGTCCCCGATGATCGGCATCGACACATAGCCATCCGGTCGTATCAAGGTAACTCTTGACAGATCCGGATTCTTCCAGACAGTGATTTCTATGAGGTCCTCAGAGCCGAGAAGGAATTCCGTCGGAACATCGGAGGCCTTATATTCTCTCGATGTCACCGGTCCCAGACAACCGGCTTGGACAGCAAAGGAGCACAACAGGAGCCCCACCAATAGAGGCCGCATCATTGATAAGTATGCCGTGCGCATCCCTGTCCGTCTCGCGTAGTAACCCACAGTAATCCTTTCTGGTGTTCCCTATCGACCGGGGAAAACCACCATCGACTCACTCGGAACCACGAGCGTATCACCAGGTTTGAGTTCGAAATTATCACTGATTCCGCTGCGAAGCACGATATCATCATAGCTGGCCGTGAATCGCTTCGTGCCGGGAGCACTTTCAATAAACCGGAAAATAACTATTTGATTTCGCGCTGCCGTCTCTTTGAATCCACCTGCGATGGTAATCCCCTGGAGGAGCGTCATCTTGCTTTTTAACGGATATTTCCCGGGATGAGCAACTTCACCCAACAAGAACACATTGGAACTATTGACCTCCTTCAACGTCACCGCGACGACGGGATTTTGGACGTATTCTTTCAGTTTGTTCGTCATTTCTTCCGCCAATTGGGTAGGCGTTTTCCCTACAGCCACTACGTCACGAATGATCGGCATGGAAATTCGTCCATCAGGACGTACTTGCACCTGTCTTGACAGGTCAGGATTCCTCCATACGGTAATGTCCAGGACATCTTCGGCACCGATCACATATTCACTGCTGACCGCGTTCGACAACTTGTCCATCATTACCTGACTGATCGCTTTCTCGGTCTGCGTCGTCGCAGCAGGCAATGCCGTGGCATCTGTCGTCGATTTACCAACACCGGGTGACTTGACCGAACCCGAATCACAGAATCCGGAGCCCGAGCTGACCGTCAACACCAGCGAGCTGATGAGAAACCACAGGGCGTATTTCATAATCATAGTTCTTTCTGTCGGTACAGCGTCTGCGCCGACCCCAACATTCAAATTATACACGTCTTCTGAGACTGCATCAGACATACGAAAATCACTTCTCGACGTCTTGGTACCCAGTCGCTTCAACGACGCCGGCCTCCCGCTTCCCGGTCAGATCGATGCGCGTATCCTTGCAAAGCGAATCGGTGGCGATACAGGGCATGATCGAACGGGTGCGGAAAATGCCCCTTGTCTCTCCATGCACCGTTCCGGTTCGTAGAGAGTGACAGATAAGTACCTGTAATTATAACACTGCTCCTACGTACCTGTCTGACATTGAAACGATGAAAGGTGTCGCGTTATCCGAGTCCACGTTCCGGCTCTTCCCGCAACCCGAATACAGACCACTGCACTTGTACCGCCCTTCACTCCACCGCCAGGCAAGATGGCTGAGAATGGGATAGGAACCGGTGAACCATGGAAAGGGTTTGGGGAGTGCCGATATCAATATACCGCCCTGAGGGGAATGTGACTCCCTCAACCTTGAGCTTGGCCTTCACCGCTTCTTTCAATACAAGTCCTACCGGAATATCGCCCTGAGCGTCGATGCTGCGATTTCCAACCACCCCGTCCTTTTCCCCTCGTTTCACACGGCGCAAGAACTGATGCAAAAAGGCAGTGAACACGGGTGACCACACGGCACACAACCAAGCATATCGTAATCGCGACGTTCTTGGCTTTAAATGAATCGCGCGAACGCGAAAAGCCGCGTCAATATCGATCATGTCCATGGCTTTGGCGTCATGAGCTGGGAATAGCGCCAACACCACGTCGCCTCCAGAGCAATCTAACCGATCCAGCAGCTTACCAAAAACATCTTGCGGACGAAAAACAATATCTGGGAAGCCGAACGCTACGATTTTATCCTTCACGAAGGGGTATGCCCTATCGATCGTATCAGGCGGACCACTCGAACCCTCAATCACCAAATAGGCAAGGTTCATCCCTAACATTCCTCCATCTTCCCAATAAGCTGGAATGTCCCATTTGCCCTGCCGAATGACGATAAATCCCTTCCGAATACCCGCTCTTTGTAGACATTCAAGCAGATAGTGGCTGACCACCCTGAGGCGTGGCCCCGGCCGACCGGCCATCGCCCTTAAACCGACAGGAAGCAATTCCTTGCTGCAAGGGAGCGGGGTCAGTCGAAGAGACCTGCCGGCTGCAGGAAGCACCGCCACCACTTCATCCCGCCGATTGGTCCCATCTCTCATCTGAGCAGTTGATCATCTAAAATTAAACTTCACCGTCATCATGGCCCGTGTTACAGCTTATGTTGGTAAGTGAGCGCACCGGCATCGGCAGTTTCGTCATCATAGAGTGATACAAGGTCGGCAGGGATATGCGAGAGATCGCTGGTCCTCAAATAATCCCTCATGGTAGTTCCGGTGCATGCTTCATCCACCCGAGGGGCTCCTTTCCTTCCTGCCACATCATCAAGATTCACGACGCGAAAGTCTATGCTGAAGCGAGTTTTGCCCGAAGTGTTGGGCACACTCGAATGCATCTGGGCTGCCGAAAATAAGATGATGCCGCCTGGCGGCACGATGAGGCGAATCTGAGGGTCAAGTACAAGCGACTCGGTCGGCCTTGGGAGCGGCCTGGGGTCTTCTTTTAAGAACTGGGCGACATGTGCTCCGCGATTTTGCTGGTTCCACACATAATAATTATACCCTTTGGAGCTGTTCTTCACTGGAACGTTCCAGTACTGTGGATGAAAAGCCATGGCATTGTTCGACTGAATATCATAGATCGGGATCCACCAATTGATTTGGCAGGGAGGCGCGGAATACCACGTATCTCGATGTGGATGCCAGGCATAAGCAATGCCCGTTGTCAGATAATTATCGCTGGTAGAGCTTCGCATCTTCGGCACATCAAAATAGGTCTTCTGAGGATCACAGCCCATCTCGTCAAAAATGCCGCGCATGAGCGCTTTCGATTCGGAGTGATGGATGAAATTCGGCTTCAACTTTCCCAGCAGGTCGGCGTACTGCTCAACGGAAAGATGTTGCTGGGCCGTCTCCGGATCATAAGGGGCAAAAGCTTCCTTGATCAATGTTTTGGCAAATTCGATAAAAGCGAGAGTACTCCTCCTCGGCGAATATACGAGCAGCTGACCATGATATAACTCTTCGCGGCGGCGCTCGTCCGAGAATGGAGGATCGTAATAGATAGTGTTCATCATCGATTCTCCATTTAGATGCCTCTCGGCATTCGAGATTCTTTCAATAGTCCAACCTCCAAGAGCGCTTCGGCTGCGGATTGAATGTGGCCGAACGGAAGGTCGGCGCGTTCCGCGATGTCAAGCAGTGTATGGTGTCCATCGGAGGCATTCAAGACCCAGAAGAGAGCCAATTCCGTCCATTGCTTTTCTTGTTGACCGGCAACGGCACGATAGAGTCCTCGCCTTCCCAATTGCGGTTCGCATTTCGGGTTTTGATTCATGTATGTTCTATTCCCTTCCAAGACCTCAAACACCCTCAGACATCGGGCATACGACTGACCAAGAGAGTCCGCCTTCACGAAGTCAAGATCGTCCGCAGAGGAGTGATACTCCGGATACTGGCCATGCGGGGCGCGCATAAAACATCCAACAGGCAGGTCAAACCCAGGAGAACAATACTGCCGCTCGTCATACCCATAAGGGAAAAAATCGATGATGGTATGAGCCTCTCCTGAATGCTTCAGTATATGCGCCATCGCCCGGTCGATCTCCGCGTTGCCTCGGCGACTCTTTTTGTAGGTAATGTTCCCCACATCGCCTACCCCTGTCAAGACGAGCCCATGTTTAATGCGAGACACCATCTGTTCATTCTGGGCCAACCACGTAATCGACCCAATGGTTCCTGGAATGAAAAGAAAGCGGTATGAAAATCGTCTGGGGCGTGTCGCTACAGTTTCTGCCAGCTTCACGGCCACCGTAATGCCAGACAAATTGTCGTTGCACAGAGAAGGATGGCAGACATGACAGGAGACGAGAATCTCATCAGACATTTCACCCGGCAAATAGGCCTCGCCATAAGTAAGCGAACCAGCCTGGAGACTCGAATCGATGACGACCTCGTATTCGTCATCGCCCAATCGTTCGAAATCTGCGTGTCGAAGACAAAAGCCCCAGTTCTCCTTGTAATAAGAGGTCCTGTAAGGGATCCACTCTGGATGATCTGGTAGTGTGAATAAATGGGGGCCCAGTTCTGCCAGAAACATCTTTTTTCTAACCGGCACACTGTAACTCATCAGATGTAAATTGTGCGCCTTGAAATCGATGACTCGCTTCCCTTCCCGATTCATGACATAGGCATCGGTTACGTTCCACTCCAGCGGAACCGTCCAATCAAACACCTTGGTTCCACTAGGAACCTCGTGCATCTCAAGCGGAATGCGCTTTCTGATCGCTCGGATGGTTTCTCTGACACCCGCACCGGTAATACTCCGGCATATCGGATAAAGCTCGGCCATGAAGTTATGCATCTCTTTGCCTAACTCTTCACCTCTCGATGCCTCTCTGGGGCCGGCTGATGTCATGACGGCAATGCGCTGTGTTTGTGAAATGCCGGCCACGTTCGATCCTTCTCCGACATGACCATAATCGGTGCAGGCCAGGCAATGTTGAACGCAGGATCATCCCATCGAAATCCTCGAGCACTAGTCGGCACATGGAACTCCGACATGGAGTACGCCACTTCGCTGTTTTGTTCGAGCGTGAGAAACCCATGGGCACAACATTTCGGAATGTAAACGGCCCGGTGATTGTCTACCGAGAGCGTCATAGCGACGTGCTGACAGTACGTCGGCGATGCAGGTCGTAAGTCGACGATGACATCATAGATGGCCCCAGCCGTACAGCGAACCAACTTGACTTCCTCATGCGGAGCGGATTGATAGTGAAGCCCTCGCATGGTGCCTTTCCGGGTGTTCACCGAAACGCTTGACTGTACCCAGGCGATCGCAAGTCCATGAGCCTCGAACTCCCGCTGGCACCAAGTCCTCATGAACATTCCTCGGTCGTCTCGTACCGGCTCAGGATCGATCAGGTATACACCCATGAGGGCGGTTTCTGTGAAAATCATGAATGCACTTTCACCTCAGGAATCGGAACAACAAACTTCCCTCCCCACTCCCGAATGTAGCTCATCTGCTGCATGACTTCTTCCCGAATATTCCAGGGAAGAATCAGAAGATAATCAGGACGTGTGTCACGCACTCGTTCCGGCCCATAAATCGGGATATGCACGCCGGGCAGGAAATGACCTTGCTTATGGGGACTCCGGTCTACCGTGTAGTCGATCAGGTCCATCCGAACCCCGCAGTAGTTGAGTAACGTATTGCCCTTTGCGGGAGCACCATACCCTACAACGTGCTTGCCTTCTTGTTTCGCAGAGATGAGAAAGGAGAGCAACTTTCTCTTGGTCACCTCAACTTGCGGACCAAACGACAGATAGTGATTCAACTGACCGAATCCAGCAGCTCCTTCTCGCGATTTCAGTTCCTTTGCCCGGGATTCTACGGGCTTGGAAGGATCCTCATCGTGGCAAGCATAGATTCGCAGCGAGCCCCC